>NZ_JAMYQF010000017.1:0-119665 GCF_040320745.1 Mesorhizobium sp. M0621
GATTTTCCACGGACGGTCTCCCTTGTTTGAGATCTTCAACGACCTCATTCTGGCACATCACGATGCCGTCGGGGGCCGTCCACCCCAACACGTACTTAAAAGTACGCTCCGCTCCGGTTCTCGGAAACCACCATTTTCGGCTCGGCCTGACCTGAATCTCAACACACCTTAGGCCCCAATAGCCGGTATGCACGGCGCCCCTGAGCGCGATCAGTCAGTCGATGCCGACCATCACATCCGAGGCTTTGACCACTGCATAGGCCCGCTTGCCTTTTTCCAGCTTGGGATCGGCGACGGCCTCTTGGTGATCGAGGCGGCGACGACGGCGCCGCCGATGTCGATCCGGACGTGCGAAGTGGTGGCTCTAGGCCTTCCCTTGTTATATCCATGCGGATATATCGGTTGGCAGGCTTCTAGCCGATCGGGTTCGAACCAGGGAGAGTTTCCATGACGCGCAAAGGTTTTGGATCGAGGGCGATCGCCATTGGCGGTTTGGCGGCGGCGTTGATGGCGGCAGTGCCGGCGGCACACGCGGAAGACAAGGTCTTGGTGTTTGCCGCCGCCAGCCTCAAGGATGCGCTCGATGCGGTGAACAAGGCCTGCGAGGCCGATGTCGGCGAGGCAGCGACCGTCTCCTATGCCGCAAGCTCGGCGCTGGCCAAGCAGATCGAGGGCGGGGCACCGGCTGACGTCTTCATCTCGGCCGACCTCGACTGGATGAAATATCTCTCCGACAAGAAGCTCACCAAGCCGGACACCGAAGTGAAACTGCTCGGCAACGAGATCGTGCTGGTGGCGCCGAAGGACTCGGCGGTTGAAACCAAGATCGAGAAAGGTTTTGACCTCGCCAAGCTGATCGGCGACGGCAGGCTCGCCATGGGCGACGTCAAGGCGGTGCCGGCCGGTAAATACGGCAAGGCCGCGCTTGAATCGCTCGGCGTCTGGTCCTCGGTCGAGGGCAAGGTGGCGCAGGCCGAGAATGTCCGTGCGGCGCTCAAGCTGGTTTCAACAGGTGAGGCCGCCCTTGGCATCGTTTACGCCACCGACGCGCATGCCGAAAAGGGCGTCAAGGTGATCGGCACCTTCCCGGAGGATTCGCATCCGCCGATCATCTATCCGGTTGCCCAGACCGCCGATTCGAAGGACAAGGATACGCCGGCTTTCCTGAAATGCCTGCAGTCGGCAAAGGCCGGCGCACTGTTCAAGGATCAGGGTTTTACCGTGCTCGCGCCGAGCAACTGAGTTCCAAGGGGCTTCATCTCGCACTATGAACTGGCTGCTGGACCTCACTCCCGACGAATGGAATGCGGTCCGGCTGTCGATCAAGGTGGCAACGGTGGCGATGCTCGCCAGCCTGCCGCCAGGCATACTGATCGCGCTGCTGCTTGCCCGAGGACAGTTCTGGGGCAAGACCCTTCTCAATGGGCTGGTGCATCTGCCGCTGATCCTGCCGCCCGTGGTGACCGGTTATCTGCTGCTGCTCACCTTCGGCCGGCGTGGCCCGGCCGGCGCCTTCCTGGCCGAGCATTTCGGCATTGTTTTCTCCTTCCGCTGGACGGGTGCGGCACTGGCCTGCGGCGTCATGGGTTTTCCCCTGATGGTGCGGGCGATCCGGCTGTCGATCGAGGCGGTGGACCGCAAGATGGAGGCGGCGGCGGGAACGCTCGGCGCCAATCCTCTGTGGGTCTTCGCAACCATTACTTTGCCGCTGATCTTGCCTGGGCTGATCGCCGGCGCCATCCTGGCCTTCGCCAAGGCGATGGGCGAGTTCGGCGCGACCATCACCTTCGTCTCCAACATTCCCAACGAGACGCAGACATTGCCGTCGGCGATCTACACTTTCACTCAGGTGCCGGGTGGCGATGAAGGCGCGCTCCGTCTGACGCTGATTTCCATCGTCATTTCCATGGCAGCACTGGTGGCTTCGGAAGTGTTGGCGCGGCGTGTCGGCCGGCGGATGGACATCGAATGAGCGTTCTCGTCGACATCAGCCATCGGCTGGGCGGTTTCGCCATTGACGCCCGCTTCGAAAGCGCCGGGCGGCTGACGGCGCTGTTCGGACCGTCGGGGTCAGGCAAGACGACGCTGATCAACATGATCGCCGGGCTGATCCGGCCCGACAAGGGACGCATCGAAGTCGACGGCCGCGTGCTGGTCGATACGAGTGCTGGCATTTTCGTGCCGAAGCACAAGCGCCGCATCGGGATGGTGTTCCAGGATGCGCGGCTGTTTCCGCATATGAGTGTTGCCGGCAATCTGCGTTACGGCCGTTGGTTCACGCCGCCAGCGGAGCGCTATGCGGATATGGATGCCGTTGTCGACCTGCTCGGCATCGGCCCGCTCATGGACAGGCGACCGGCGAAGCTGTCGGGCGGCGAAAAGCAGCGCGTGGCGATCGGGCGGGCGCTGCTTGCCAGCCCTGGATTGCTGCTCATGGACGAACCGTTGGCCTCGCTCGACGAGGCGCGCAAGGCCGAAATCCTGCCCTATGTCGAACGGCTGCGCGACGAGACGAAAATCCCGATCGTCTATGTCAGCCATTCCGTCGCCGAAGTGGCGCGGCTGGCCAGCGACGTGGTGATGCTGGCGCAAGGCCATGTCATCACCAGCGGACCGACCGAGGCGGTGATGCAAAGGCTCGACCTGCTGCCGGCGGAGGAGCGCGGCGAGGGCGGCGCCGTGCTGGACACCGAGGTGCTGCGTCACGACGAGACTTTCGACATGACCGTGCTCGGCTCGGCCGCCGGTGAGATCCGGGTGCCGCGGCTGGCGATGAAGACAGGCGCGAGGGTGCGCATCCGCATCCGTGCCCGAGATGTGATGATTGCCACCGAACATCCGGCAGGCCTCAGCGCGCTCAACATCCTGGCGGGAACCATTACCGCGATAAGCCCCGGTGAGGGCCCGGCGGTCGAGGTCGGTATCGACTGCAACGGCGCAACCGTGCTTGCCCGCATCACCGAACAGTCGCGGCGGACGCTGAAGCTTCATCTCGGCGGCAAGGTTTTTGCGGTGGTCAAGACCGTGAGCTTCGACAGGGCCAACACCGGCGTCGGGCTGCCCGCTGAGGCGGATGGATGATCATCGCTATGTCTTTTTGGAATAGCGGTTTCGCCGGAAAGTCTTTAGTATGGGATCGGGCGTGACCGCGGAGGAGCAAAAATGCCGTCGCTGAGCTTGCGGATAAATCTCGATCCCGACGGGCGCATCGGACCGGGCAAGATCGACCTCCTGGAGCAGATCGCCGCCTTCGGCTCGATCTCGGCCGCCGCGCGCGGCATGGAAATGTCCTACAAGCACGCCTGGGACCTGGTCGAGGACATGAACCGGGTGTTCGGCAAGCCGCTGGTGGCGGCACAGACTGGTGGCCGCAAGGGCGGCGGCGCGCAACTGACGGCCGCGGGTCTCGCCGTGGTCAGCCGCTTCCGCGCCATCGAGCGTGCGGCGGCTGCAGCGGCCGCGACGCATATGGAGGCGTTACAGGCGGAAATTGATGCGGGGTGAGGGGAAGGCAGTAGGCAGTAGGTCCTAGTCCTGTTCACCTGGCTTGCGCAGCAGGTAGGTGTCCATGATCCAGCCCTTTTTCCGGCGGGCTTCTTCACGGGTTCTCTCAATCTCGGCGCCGATATCACCGAGACGGCCCGAGATGACGATCTCGTCCGGCGTGCCGAGATAGGCGCCCCAATGGATGACGACATCTTTGTCGTCCAGCGTGTTGAAGGCACATTTGCCGTCGAGCAGGACGACGGTGCTGCCGGCATTGTCGGCCAGGCCTTCCTCCGTCAGGCGCCGACCGGTGGTGATCAGCACCGAATCGCCGATCCTGTTCAGCGCCATCTTGTGGCTGGCGGCAAGCGCCTGGACAGCGGTGATGCCGGGTATGACCTCCAGCTCGAACGCGACATTGCCTCTCAGGCGCACGCGCTCGAGGATGCGCAAGGCGCTGTCATAGAGCGAGGGATCGCCCCAGATCAGGAAGGCGCCGCAGCCATCCCCGGCAATCTCGTCGCGGATCAGGCTCTCGTAGATGGCGGCGATGGCTTCATGCCAATCATCGACGGTCGAGCGATAGGAGGGGGCCGGCCCATCTTCTACTGGCCCATCTTCCATTGGCCCATCTTCTACTGGCAGGTCGCGCACCGGCACGTCGAATTCGACGCGGCGTGACTTCGGGTTGGTGACGAAGCGGTCGCAGATCTGGCGGCGCAGCTCGGCAAGGTCATTCTTCCTTGCGCCCTTGTCGGGAATAAACAGGACGTCCGCCCGGTTCAGGCCGTCTATCGCCTGAATGGTCATATGGTCGGGATTGCCGGCGCCGATGCCGATGACGAGAAGCTTGCGCATGGAGCGAACTCCTGCCCGATCGGAACCTGTTAGTCCAGACCGCTTGGGCTTACCCGCGGATACGGAAGGGCTTTGAAACGCTATGGTGAAACGGCTAGGGTCTGTGAGCATTCCCGCCGAGGAGGCTTTCATGTTGCGATATGTTCTGACCGCCGCGCTGGCCCTGCTGGCTGCGCCCGCCTTCGCCAATGATTCGATTGCCGAACTTGGCACCGGCGGCCTGATCCTGTCGCGCAGCGATGCCGTGGCGATGCAAAGCGAGGACCTTTTCATCTCGCCGGAAAAGGTCACGGTCGATTACGTCTTCCACAACAACACCGATCGGGATGTCGACGCCATCGTCGCCTTCCCGATGCCCGATATCGAAGGCGATCCCGAAGAGAGGCCGGCGCTTCCCAACGACCAGAGCGACAATTTCCTCGGCTTTGAGGTGACGGTCGATGGCGCACCGGCAAAGCCGCAGCTCGAGCAGAGGGTGTTCGCGCTCGGCATCGACATCGGCGCCGATCTGAAGGCGCAGAACGTGCCGTTCTATCCTTTCGGCGACGCGGCGAAGGCGGCGCTGGCCAAGCTGCCTCAAGCGGTTACCGACGACTGGGTAAACCGCGGCATCATCATCGAGGACACCGGCAGCGACGGTACGGAGGCGAAGAAGGTCTACACGCCATTCTGGCAATTGCGTTCGACCTATTGGTGGCGCTCGACGTTTCCGGCCAACAAAGACGTTCGCGTTTCCCACCGCTACAAGCCGAGCGTCGGCGGCACGTCTTCGGTCAGCTTCTTCTACGACGGCAAGTTCCAGGGGCAGTACGCGACCTACAAGACCCGCTATTGCATGGACGACACATTCGAGAATGCAGTGCGCAAGGCAGCCAAGGACGATCCCGACGGCTATTCTAAATATTATGAAAGCCGGATCGCCTATATCCTGACCACAGGCGGCAACTGGGCGGCGGGTACGATCGGCAAGTTCAAGCTGACGGTCGACAAGGGCAATCCGAAGACCCTGGTTTCGTTCTGCGGCGACAATGTCAAAAAGGTCGGGCCGACGACATTCGAGATGACGGCGCAGGATTTTTATCCCGAGCACGACATCGACATCCTGCTGCTGGTGTCGTCTGACAGAAATGGGGGAAATGCCAACTGATGCACGTCGCAATCTACGTTGCCATTGCAGAAAACGGAGTCATCGGGCGGGACGGAGGGTTGCCCTGGCGGCTGTCCACCGATCTCAAGCGCTTCAAGGCCGACACGATGGGCAAACCCATCATCATGGGTCGCAAGACCTATGAAGGCATCGGCCGGCCGCTGCCGGGCAGGTTGAACATCGTGGTCACCCGCGATAAGGCCTGGCGCGCAGAGGGCGTCGAGGTCGCGCATTCGCTCGAGGCCGCGATCCAGCTGGCAACTGTGCGCGGGCGCGGCATGGTCGGTGTGGACGAAGTCTGCATCATCGGCGGCGGCGAAATCTATGCCCAGGCGCTGCCGCTGGCCGACCGGCTGCATGTCACCCATATACTGGCAACGGTCGACGGCGATGCGCATTTCCCGCCGATCGATCCGGATTCCTGGCGCGTCGTCAACTCACAGGAGGTTCCGGCCGGGGAAAGGGACAGCCACGCGACGCGCTATTCGGTTTACGAGCGCCGCCCCGCGAGACATTGAACGACAAAAAGGGCATTGAAGAAAGACAAAGGGTCGCGAACGGACCAAATCGGACAACTCGGCAACGCATCGCGTTGAAAGCGCCTCGTGGCGTCCCTATAGAAGAACAACACTGGATTTTGCGCCGTAATACCGGCGCTTGAGGGAATTCCAAGCGAAAGGACATTCATGCCCTGGAACGACAAAAGCGGCGGTGGCGGCGGCCCATGGGGCGGCGGCGGCAACAATCAGGGACCCTGGGGGCAGGGACCCAAGGGACCGAGCGGCCCACAGGGCTCGCCTCCCGATCTCGAGGACATCATCCGCCGCGGCCAGGACCGGCTGCGGCGCGCTCTGCCGGGTGGCGGTGGCGCAAGCCCGGCCATTTTCGCGCTGATCGCGGCGGCACTTGTGGTGCTGTGGGCGTTCAAGGCGGTTTACACCGTGCAGCCCGACGAGGTCGCGGTCGAACTGCGCTTCGGCAAGCCGAAGGCCGAGTTGTCGCAGCCCGGCCTGCATTTCCATTGGTGGCCGCTTGAAACTGTCGAAACGGCCAAGATTTCCGAGCAGCTCGTCGACATTGGCGGCGGCGGCGCGACGAGTGGCAACACGTCCGGGCTGATGCTTACCGGCGACCAGAACATCGTCAACGTCCAGTTCTCGGTGGCCTATCAGGTCTCCGACCCGAGTTCGTATCTGTTCGACGTGTCCGATCCCGACGGTATGCTGCGGCAGGTTGCCGAAAGCGCCATGCGTGAAGCTGTCGGCCGCCGGCCGGCGCAGGACATTTTCCGCGACGACCGCCAGGGTATTGCCGCCTCGGTGCGTGAAATCATCCAGACGACGCTGGACGGCTACAAGGCCGGCCTCAACGTCAACGCGGTCTCGATCGAGGATGCGGCACCGCCACGCGAAGTGGCCGATGCGTTCGACGAGGTGCAGCGCGCCGAGCAAGACGAAGACAAGTTCGTCGAGCAGGCCAACCAGTACTCCAACCAGAAGCTCGGCCAGGCGCGCGGCGAGGCCGCACAGGTCCGCGAAGACGCGGCCGCCTACAAGAACCGGGTCGTGCAGGAAGCCGCAGGTGAGGCACAGCGCTTCATCTCGGTCTATGACGAATATGCCAAGGCGCCCGATGTGACACGCAAGCGCCTCTACCTGGAAACCATGGAGAGGGTTCTGAAGGATTCCAACAAGGTCATCGTCGAGCAGGGCAATGGGCAAGGGGTCCTTCCCTATCTGCCGCTGCCGGCATTGCAGCCGAAAACGCCGGCACCGGCCGCCCCTGGTGGCGTTACGGGAGGTAACCAGTGATGGCCAACCGCCTTCCCATCATCGTCGTCGCAGCAGCGGTCATCCTGTTCCTGCTCTATTCGTCGGTCTTCGTGGTCAATGCGCGCCAGCAAGCGCTGGTGCTCAGGTTCGGCGAGATCGTCGACGTCAAAAGCGAGCCCGGCATCTACTTCAAGGCGCCGTTCTCGTTCTTCGACGCCGATACGGTGCAGCTGATCGAGAACCGGGTGCTGCGCTTCGATCTCGACAACATCCGTGTCCAGGTGTCGGGCGGCAAGTTCTATGAGGTCGACGCCTTCATTGCTTATCGCATCTCGGATCCACGGGTGTTCCGCTCCGCCGTGTCCGGTCAGATCGAACTGGCCGAAGCGCGGCTCAGGACGCGTCTCGACGCTGCCTTGCGCCGCGTCTACGGTCTGCGCGATTTCGAGGCCGCACTCTCCGAACAGCGCGCCGTGATGATGCGCGAAGTCCGCGATCAGCTCAGGCCCGACGCCACTTCGCTCGGCCTGCAGATCGAGGATGTCCGCATTCGCCGCACCGATCTCACCGCCGAGGTTTCGCAACAGACCTACGACCGCATGAAGGCGGAACGTCTGGCAGAGGCTGCACGGTTAAGGGCGCGAGGCAATGAAGCGGCACAGCGCATCACGGCCCGAGCCGATCGCGAAGTGGTCGAGATCGTTGCCGAAGCACAGAAAGAGTCGGAAATCCTGCGCGGCGAGGGCGAAGCCCAGCGCAGTGCCACCTTCGCGGAAGCGTATCAGCGCGATCCGGCCTTCTTCGACTTCTACCGGTCGATGAATGCCTATGGCACGGCGCTGGACAACACCGGAACGACGATGGTGCTGTCGCCAAACTCGGAGTTCTTCCGCTTCTTCCGCAATCCCGACGGCAGCGAGGCGCCGGCGAAACCGGCTTCGCCGGCGCCAACCGCTCCGGCGACGGCACCTGCCGCACCGGCGGCACAGCCCAGCACCGGCCAGTAGCGGCCGGTGCAGGATTTTCTCGCCGCCATGGGCCTCGTCCTTGTCATAGAAGGTCTGGTCTATGGCGGCTTTCCCGGCCTTGCCAGGAAGCTTGCCACCGAAGTGCTGTCGCTGCCCGAGAACGCGTTGCGGATTGCCGGGCTGGCGGCGATCGCCATCGGCGTCGGCATCGTCTGGCTGGTGCGAGGCATATGAGGCCGGTGAGCTTCGATCCTGGGACACGAGCCTCGATCCGGGATACGAGCTTCGAGCCGGGATACGAGTTTCGATCCGGGATAACGGATGATTTATCCTCTGCCGATAGTCATAGCCGCAAACGTGCCGTATTTTTTGCCAACATGGCGCGACGCGGCGTTTTCGTTGAAGCGCTTTTCTTTTCAGGAATACCGGGAGGCTTCTCGATGACATCCAACATAATTTTGCGCGCGGCACGGCGGACGTTCGTCGCGGGCGCTGCGGCACTTCTTGTCAGTGCCGTCGCTGTCCCGTCCTTCGTGACACCGACATTTGCTGCTGACGGACCTGCTTCGGTCGCCGATCTGGCGCAAGGCCTGCTCGGCGCGGTGGTCAACATCTCGACCTCGCAGACGGTGAAGGGTACCGAAGGTCCGGGTGCAGTGCCGATGCCGCAGCTGCCAGAGGGGTCGCCCTTCCAGGACTTCTTCGACGATTTCTTCAAGAACCGCGGCGGCGACAAGGACAATAGCGGGCAGAAGGTGCAGTCGCTGGGTTCCGGGTTCGTCGTCGATGCCGAGCAAGGCATCGTCGTCACCAACAACCACGTGATCGCCGACGCCGACGACATCGAAGTCAATTTCTCCGACGGCATTACCTTGAAGGCAACGCTGGTCGGCACCGACACCAAGACAGATGTCGCGGTGCTGAAGGTCGATCCGAAAGGACACAAGCTGACGGCGGTGAAGTTTGGCGATTCCACCAAGCTGCGTGTCGGCGACTGGGTGATGGCGATCGGCAATCCGTTCGGCCTCGGCGGCACGGTGACGGTCGGTATCGTCTCGGCTCGCAACCGCGATATCAATTCCGGCCCCTATGACGATTTCATCCAGACCGATGCCGCGATCAATCGCGGCAATTCCGGCGGTCCGCTGTTCAACAGCGCCGGCGAGGTCATAGGCATCAACACCGCCATCATTTCGCCGTCCGGCGGCTCGATCGGCATCGGCTTCTCCATTCCTTCGCAGCTCGCCTCGGGCGTGGTCGACCAGTTGCGCCAGTTCGGCGAGACGCGGCGCGGTTGGCTCGGCGTGCGCATCCAGCCGGTGACAGACGACATCGCCGAGAGCCTCGGCATGGCGACTGCCAAGGGCGCGCTGGTCGCCGGCGTCATCAAGGGCGGTCCGGTCGACAATGGCACAGTTCAGGCCGGCGACGTCATCCTGAAATTCGACGGCAAGGACATCCATGAAATGCGCGATCTGCCGCGCGTCGTCGCCGAAAGCCCGGTCGGCAAGGCGGTCGATGTGCTCATCGTGCGCAAGGGCGTCGAGCAGACCGTGAAAGTGACGCTCGGCCGGCTCGAGGATGGCGAGAAGCTCACCAGCGGCGAGGAGGGCGGCAATACCGACCAGGACAAGGGTGACAAGGCCCCGGCCGTTTCAACGGCTTCGGTGCTGGGCATGACGGTCGGCGAACTGAACGACGAGACGCGCAAGAAGTTCAGCATTGCGGGCGATGTTTCCGGCGTCGTCATCACCGACGTCACCAAGGACTCTGCTGCCGCCGAACGCGGTATCCAGCCGGGCGAAGTGATTACCGAGATCGCACAGGAATCGGTCGCCACGCCCAAGGATGTTATGGACCGGATCGGCGCCTTGAAGGAACAGGGACGCAAGAATGCGCTCTTGATGCTGGCATCGAAGACCGGCGAGCTCAGGTTCGTGACGATCCGGATGGACTGAAGTCAGCAGCCCGCAGGCATATTGTAACATCCTATGGGATGTACTATTTTGCCTTGTGAAGCGGATCGTACTGGACACAAACGTTCTGACGGCAGGTTTGCGAAGCAGGAATGGTGCATCGTTCGCTATCTTGCAATTGGTTGCGGACCAGCGGGTTTGCCCATTGGTGACGACAGCGCTGTTTCTTGAATACGAAACCGTTCTGTCCCGACCCGAGCAAATGGCGATTCACGGGTTGTCCGCTACGGATTTAGATGGACTGTTGGCCGGCTTTGCGGCCTTGGCCGAGCCGGTCGAACTGCACTTTCTCTGGCGTCCGCAATTGAGCGACCCGAAGGATGAGATGGTGCTGGAAGCGGCGATCAACGGTCGGGCGGATGCGTTGGTGACCCACAATCGCCGGGATTTTGTGGCTGGGGCAGGCCGTTTCGATGTCCAAGTCGTAAGCCCGGCTGAGTTCCTGGAAGGATTTCGAACATGAGCAAAGCGACTTATCCGTTGAAACTCCCGCTTTCGGTCAAGGAGGCGGCCACGCGCTTGGCAAAGGCCGATGGCGTGTCGCTCAATCAGTGGATCGCTTCGGCCGTGGCGCAGAAAGTTGGGGCAATGGAAACAGCGGCCGAGTTCCTGCGTCGTCGGACAGGCGATGCATCCGCTGACGATTTTGGAAAGCTGCTTGAGCGGGTTGCTGCCGGAACTCCGCAACCTGGCGATGAGCTTCCGCCTGATCGACATTGATCAGCGACGTTTCTTTCGCCAATTCTTGGCAGTCAGCCGATAGAACACATGTCGCTTGAGCGCGGGATGGCTGTCGGGAATGCCGGGGTGGTCGAAATCGGCGGACGGGTCGGCGGTCATGCCGAGGCGTTCCATGACGGCGATCGAGCGCCTGTTGTCGGCGACGGCGAAGGAAATAATCTCGCCGAGGCCAAGCGTTTCGAAACCATAGGCAAGCCATGCCTCCGCCGCTTCGGTGACATAGCCCGTGCCCCAGAATTCAGGGGCCAGTCGCCAGCCGATCTCGACGGTGGCAGCCGGAAGGAACGGCAAATGATCTGTGTCGAAGAGGCCGATGAAGCCGATGCATTCTCCGGTGGCGACAATCTCGGCGGCGGTGAAACCGTAGCCATCCCTGGCGATCCAGGTCCGGAACTCGTCCATTTTGCCGTCTGCGGCAGCGCGGTCGCGGCGGAACGGAAAGAATTCCATCACCTGTTCATCGGAGTTGATCCGGTGGAACAGTTCGCGGTCGCGATCCTCCCAGTTGCGCAGGATCAGGCGCTCGGTACGCATTGGTTTCATTGTACAAACTCTTCCTGCCTGTAGCCTTGCAAATAGAGCAATGCGGTCAGGTCGCTATGGTCGATGCGAACCTTTGCCTGTGCCGCCACCGTCGGCTTGGCATGAAGCGCAACACCGGTGCCGGCCAGGCGGATCATGTCGAGATCATTGGCGCCGTCGCCGACGGCGATGACGTCAAAGGGCGTCAGACCAAGGCGCGCTGAAATTTCGATCAGCGCTTCGGCCTTGGCGGCGCGGCCGAGGATCGGCTCACCGACCAGCCCGGTGAAGCGGCCATCCTGTTCGAGCAGGCGGTTGGCGCGGTTCTCGTGGAAGCCAAGCATGGCCGCGATTCGCGTCGTGAAGACCTCGAAGCCGCCGGACACGAGTGCCGTCCAGGCGCCATTGGCCCGCATTGTCTGAACCAGCGCGCGGCCGCCTGAGGCCAGCGTCAGACGATTGGCGACGATGCGGTCGACCACGGCGGCGTCGAGGGCTTTCAGCAGTGCCACCCGCTCGCGCAGAGCCGGTTCGAAAGCGATCTCGCCGTTCATCGATCGCGCGGTGATGGTGGCGACACGATCCTTGACGCCGATCTCGTCGGCCAGCTCGTCGATGCATTCCTGCTCGATCATGGTTGAGTCCATGTCGGCCATGAGGATCTTTTTGCGGCGGGTCTCGGCCTGCTGGACGATTACGTCGACCGGATCGTCGGCAAGCGCTGCGTGCAAGGCGGCACTCGTTTCGGCGTCGTCGGCTGCCTCCGGCAGGACAAGATCGCAGGCTATCCCTTCGGCCAGCCAGACAACAGCGCTTGCGCCGACCAACCGTGACGCCATATTCGCAAGCGACAGCGACAAAGCGCGGTCGGCGGGACGGGAAACAAGCGTGGCGATGAGCGGCATGGAACATTCCGGCGAACAGGCGGGCGAGGGCCGCGTGAAGAACGCGATCCTGATAGCCGGGCCGACCGCCAGCGGCAAGTCGGCGCTGGCGCTCGATCTGGCCGAGCGCAGGGGTGGCGTGATCGTCAACACCGATTCCATGCAGGGCTATTCGGTGCTCGACGTGCTGACCGCCCGGCCGGAGGCGGCCGATCTCGCCCGCGCGCCGCATTTTCTCTACGGCCACGTCCACCCGTCCACAGCCTATTCCACCGGCGCCTGGCTGCGCGACGTGATGAAGCTGATCGACGACGGTGCGCTCTTCGAACGGCCCGTAATTTTTGTCGGCGGCACCGGGCTTTACTTCCGCGCGCTGGCCGAGGGCATTTCGGAAATGCCCGACATTCCGCAGCGGGTCCGGGACCGCTGGCGCTACGAATTGAAGGAGCAGGGTGCCGTCAAGCTGCACAGCCTGCTGCTGCGTGAGGATTCGGCGGCCGCCATGATGCTCAAGCCAACCGACAGCCAGCGCATCGTGCGGGCATTGGAGGTGCTCGACGCGTCGGGCCGTTCGATCCGGGAATGGCAGGCAGAACGCGGCCATCCGCTCATCGACAGGCAGACCGCGCATTTCTTCGTGATCGAGCCGGACCGGGCGGCGCTGGTCGGCCGCATCGAAAAACGCTTCGACCAGATGATGGACAAGGGCGCGCTGGACGAGGTCAAGCTTCTATCGGCGCTTGGCCTCGATCCCGAATTGCCGGCGATGAAGGCGATCGGCGTTCGTGAACTGCAGGCCGCGATGGCCGGAGAGATTGGGTTTCCCGAGGCGATCGAACGCGCCAAGATCGCGACCAGGCAATATTCCAAGCGGCAGACGACCTGGTTCAGGCACCAGCTGGGGCCGGAATGGCAAAGAGTGCACCCCGGTGATGATGTGGAAACCACGATCTGATTGCTTATTTCCATTGCAACCTGAAAAGTTTACTTGCAAGGAAAGGTTCTCGTTGCGGTTGTCCAAATTAACCCTCCGTAAGCCCGCCCATGCCATAAGGTCAGTGGGCACTTTTCCAACGGGGAGCAGATGCGTTTCCACAAGGCGGAATCAGCTTTTTTCGTCTTTATCTTCGTGATCCTGGCCGCCGGCCTGGTGACGCTGCATGCCTATGGGCTTCTGCAATCCTTCGCCACCGAGCTACATACGGCTTCGGGTCTGGACAAGGTCATCTATCTCAACAAGCTTTTGTTCGCGACCGGCGTGCTTTTGGCCACCGCGCTGTTCTTCGGCATTTTCTTCATCTATCCGCTGATCCGAAAACAGGCGACGGAAGAAGGCAAGCTACGCGCCATGACGGTCTCGCTCAGCGCGCGTTCGGAAACGCTCGAGCATGCGGCGCTGACCGACGGCCTGACCGGCATGCAGAACCGGCGCTATTTCGATGACGCGCTGAAGGAGTATCTCGAGGAGTTCCGGCGCATCGAAAAGCCCGTCGGGCTGATGATCCTCGATCTCGACCATTTCAAGCAGGTCAACGACACCCACGGCCATGATGTCGGCGACGAGGTGCTCAAGGCCGTCGCGAGCTGCCTCAAGGATATGACACGCTACCACGACGTGGTGGCGCGATTGGGTGGCGAGGAGTTCGCGGTGGTCACGCCCAACATGGATGCCGACCTTCTGGGCAAGTTTGCCGAGCGTATCCGCAAGGCGATCGCCAACATGTCGGTGCTGTCAGGCAATGTCCGCCTCAAGATCACCACCAGCGTCGGGCTTGCCGTCTGGGACCGCAAGGAAACGGCGGAGGAGTTCTATCGCCGCGCCGACCGCCAGCTCTACGAGGCAAAGAGGCAAGGTCGCAACCGCGTCTGCGCCTAAAATCCCGAAGAAGAATTCATGAGGCCGGTCGCCTGACGCGGCTTTCTCGACTTCCGGTGCTCACGGACTAAATGTCCGTTCCGCTCCGGCTTCTCGAAAGCCACGTCATGCAACCCAGCCTGATGAATTCTCTTTCGGGATTTACCCAAGTGGCCAACGAAGCAGAGCTTCTTGGAAGCTTGATGCGGCTTCTCAATTGGTTGGCAGAATGACGTAAGCCCGCAAACTCAATCGTTCTGCGGGCGCAGGCCGAAGGTCGCGGGCTTGAGGCCGTAGCGCATGTCGAAATCGTCGTCCGATTGCACGCGGGTGGCCGGCGGCTTGCGGTAGTCGGGATCGCCGGCCTGGCGGCCTGAATCGACGACTTCGGCGAAGGCCATCGACTGCTGCGTTGGTTTCGGTACGTTGCGCAGGCGTTCGACGATCGCCACGAGGTCGACATCGTCGCCGGTTTTCGACGCGGCGGCCTCTTCGCGCTTGGCCGTGCCGGGGAGCAGGTGGCTCGGCAGCTTTTCGAACTTGAGCCGCATGGTCGTCGCCACGCCTTCGCCGAAGGCGATGGCTTCGCGCTGGCCCATGGACGACAGGAACGCAAGCGTCGAGGCGGAAGAGTCGGCAATCGCCGAGCGGATGATCGCCTGGTCCTGCTCATTGGCAAGCCGCATGGCGAAGAAGGTCGAGCATTGCGACAGGATGGTCGGGTCGAGTTCGCCAGGGCGCTGGGTGACGACGCCGAGATAGCAGCCATATTTGCGGCCTTCCTTGGCAATGCGCGACAGCGCGTGCCTGGTCGGCGCGAAGCCGAGACGCGGATCGGCCGGCATATAGCGGTGCGCTTCTTCGCACAAAAACAGAAGCTGCAGCTTGCCCTCGCTCCACAGAGCGAGGTCGAAGGCCAGGCGCGCCAGCACCGAACAGACGGAATTGACCACTTCGGACGGCATGCCGGCCATCTCGAAGCAGGTTACCGGGCGGCCATGATGCGGCACGCGGAAGATGTTGCCGATCGTCTCATGAATGGTGTCCTCGATCAGCCGCGAGTTGAACATGAAGCGGTAGCGCGGGTCGGCCGCCGCCGATTCGATGCGTGTCTTCAGCGATCTGAGCGTCGGACGATCGGTCTTGCTTTCGAGCATGCCCATGCGCTCGTCGATCTGCTTGAGGAGGTCGGCGATGCGGTAAGGCACTGGCGTATCGGCGGTTAGCGCATCGCTGCCGCGCCGGATATAGGCGCCGGAATTCGGATTGCGGTAAAGGTTCTTGGCGGCCGGAATGAGGTCGCGCAAGGCATCGATTTCTTCCGGCTCGGTTTCGCGGCCCCGGAACAGCACCTCGGCGAACTCCTCCAGCGTGAACATCCAGAACGGAAGATCCAGGGTTTTGGAATCGACCCTGACGCAGTATTCGGGCAGCGACGCCGCGAACTCGTTATGCGGGTCGAGGATCAGGATGCGCAGGTCGGGCCGTGCCGCGATCGACTTGCGCAGCAGCAGCGAGACGGCGGTGGATTTACCGACACCGGTGGTGCCGACAATGGCGAAGTGACGCGCCAGCGTATCGTCGATGGCGATGTTGGCGGCAATCGCCTCGTCCTGCGCGAGCGTACCGATGGTGATTGAATGACGCCCGGCGAGATCATAGACCGCCTGCAGGTCGCGGGTGCGGATGCGGTGCGCAACGGCGCCGATATGCGGATATGTGGTGATGCCGCGATCGAAGACCGGCCTGGCGCCGGGCTCTGCTCCGTCGCGCACTTCGCCGATCAGCTCGATGCTGACCTCGATGGCGTTCTGGCCCTCCTTGCTCCAGGAGCGATCCGACTTGCCGATCCCGTAGACCAGGCCGACGGTTCGCGTGGATCCGAGATTGATGGAAATCATCTTGCCGACCGTCCACAGGCCCGTCACCGCGCCGTCGACATCGTCCGCATAGGCGCTGATGGTGGCGCGCGCGCCGTCGCATTGCACGACATTGCCCAGAATGCGCCTGTCGTTCTGCTCGGCGTCGCGGCGCTCCTGCGATGTCGGTTCTCCAACGGAGGCTTCGCGTTCGACATACATGGACAGGCCAATCCCCATTTCCCCTGGAGCATCGATCCTACAGGAATGGGGTTAAGGCCCGATGAGGTCGGATGGTGTAGAGAGGATTAAGGGCCCCGTGAAAATTGTCGCGAGGCGGCTCTTTTCCGGCGTCTATGTTTCGCTATAATAGACGTATGGATGATATAGCGAACGATATTTCCTCGACGATCGGCCGGAGGATACACGCCGAAAGGATCATGCGGGACTGGTCCCTAGCCGAACTTGCGGAGCGTTCCGGCGTCTCGAAGGCGATGCTGAGCACGATCGAGCGCGGCAAGACCAGCCCGACGGCAGCCCTGCTGGTGCGCATCGCATCGGCCTTTGGCATGACGCTGTCGACCTTGATCGCGCGCGCGGAATTGCAAGGCGGCGGGCTGCTGCGCGAGGCCGACCAACCGGTGTGGCGCGATCCCGATACCGGCTATGTCAGACGGCACCTTTCGCCGGCTGGCGACATGCCGCTCGAGCTCGTCAAGGTGCAGCTACCGGCGGGCGCCAAGGTCAACTTCCCGGCCGCCTCCTACGCCTTCATCAAGCAGCAGATATGGCTGATTTCCGGGCAGCTCGAATTCGTCGAAGGCGAAGTGGTGCACCGGCTCGAGCCAGGCGATTGTCTGGCGCTCGGGGCGCCGTCGGACTGCATCTTCCATGCCCTGGAGCCCGGTGCCGACTATCTCGTCGCGCTGGTCAGGGGCTGACATCATGGCGAGAAGACCAAAGCGCTCCCACAATGGGGGGCCGCCTCTCGATGAATACAAGGGGCCGCCATGGGGCAAGGGCGATCCCTACATCTTCCTTGCGTGGCAGGCCGCCCATGCCAAGGCGTGGAAGGCGCCGAGCCACGAGGTCATGCTTCTGCGCATCGACAAGGCCGAGCGGCTGGGCCTGACCTATGAGGAGTACACGCTCGAGATTCTTGAGCGCGGCCGGCATCTCGGGCACGAAGACGCCGAACGCATCAGCGCCATCAAGGCGGCGCGAAAGCGACGCCGCGTGCGTCATCTGGACTGAGGAATGCGCTCGCATCTATCGCAAAGTCACAGGACATCATGAGCATGAACTCGATCGAGATCGGAACCCTGAACCCGTCTGTCGAAACGCAGGACATGCTGGCCGAATTGCTGGTCGCAACGGTGGCGGCCGGCGGATCGGTGAGCTTCATGCATCCGCTGGCGCCGGAAGCTGCAAGGGCATTCTGGGAGAAATCGCTGGCTGCGGCTGCAAGAGGGGAAAGAGCGGTGCTTGGCGCCTGGGACGGCAAGGTCCTGGTCGGCACCGTAACCTTGCTGCTCGACTGTCCGCCCAACCAGCCGCACCGGGCCGAGATCGCCAAGCTGATGACACGCGTCGACTACCGGGGCAGGGGTGTCGGAACGCGCCTGATGCGGGCCGCCGAGAGACTTGCGGTCGAGAAGGGCCGTACGCTGCTGGTTCTGGATACGGCGACGGAGGAGGGCGCTTCCGGCCTCTATGAGCGGTTGGGCTTCAAGCTGGCTGGCGAGATACCCAACTACGCCTTGAAACCGCATGGCGGGCTGACCGGTACGCTGATCTACTGGAAGCGAATCGGGCCAATCTCGTAACCAGTCATGCCGGCGCGGAGAGGCGTGTCAGCAGCCACAGGCGGAAATCCTGTTCGGCACCGGTCAGGCGCGCGGTCGACGCCTTGGTCAGAAAATGGCCCGATGTGCTGGAGAGTTCGAAGTCGGAGAGCCTGACCAGCGTCTTGCCGTCGAGCGCCGCATCCACCAGCGGCCGCGAGCCCAGCAGCACACCGGCGCCCGCGCTCGCCGCTTCCATGGCGGCGACGAAACTGTCAAAGCGGTGAGATCGCCTGGGGTGGCCAGCCAGCCCGGCGGCCGCGAACCATTCCGCCCACATCTCGCGGGCGCCGGCAACCAGAAGCAGCGGCAGGGAGGTCCAGTCGGCGTTGCCGGCGAGCACTGGCGCCGCCACCGGCACGAGCCGCTCTGCGGTCAGCCTGTCGGCTTCGCGGCCGGGAAAGGATCCGTTGCCAAAGCGGATGTCGAGCACCGAGCCTGGCAGGTCGTAGTCAGCAGGGCGATGGATCGTCACAAGGTCGAGCTGGATGCGCGGTAGCGCCTTCGCCAGATCGGGCAGCGCCGGGGCGAGCAGCAGCAAGGCAAAGGAGATCGGCGCGCGGATCGAGACGGTCTGGACCGCGCGCGGCTCGAACAGTTCCGCAGTGCTGTTGCCGATGGTGGCGAAGGCCGACTGGATGTGGGGCAGGTAGGCCGCGCCCTCCGGCGACAGCGCGACGCCGCGCGCCAGCCGTGAGAACAAACGCGTCTTCAGCCATTCCTCGAGAAGCCGGATGTGCTGGCTGACGGCGGCCTGGGTAAGGCCAAGCTCCGTTGCCGCCGCCGTGAAATTGGACAGCCGCGCCGCGGCCTCGAAGCTGCGCAGCCAGTCGAGCGGCGGCAAAGGTGGGTTTGCCTGAGCCATTAGCAGATTACGGTCATTGGCCAAAAAATGATAATTTGAGTTATGCCTATCGCGCGATCAACATGCAATCGAGACCTGCGGACTTAGCCGTGGGGCGTAGCGGACAGGGACGGATCTCCATGCTCACCCACGCGCTGATTGGCGATGAAGGCAGAACAATCGACCTTGGCTGGCAGGATGGGACACGCACCCGCTTCCACGCAATGTGGCTGCGCGACAATGCGCTGGACGACAGGACGCGCAGCGCTGGCAATGGCCAACGGCTCATCACCATTCTCGATATTCCCGCCGACACCAGGATCGGCGCCGCGTCGATCAAGGGCGACACCCTGGAGGTCAGCTTCATGCCGGAGCAAAAAACGGTGAGTTTCCCGGCGGCATGGGTGCGCGCCAATGCCTATGATCGCGACACGGCCCGCCAGGCCGGCTGGACAGGCGAGGGCATCGTGCGATGGACCAAGGCCACCATGCAGAATTCGGTCCCGCGCGCCGGCTACCCAGCCGCCAGCCGCGACCGCGACGTCTTGCGGCAATGGCTGTCGGCGGTGAAAGCCTATGGCTTCGCGGTGATGGACGATCTGCCAGCTGAATCCGGGGCGCTTTGCAAGGTGTCCGATCTGTTCGGCTATATCAGGGAAACCAATTACGGACGCTGGTTCGAAGTGCGCGCCGAGGTCAATCCGAACAATCTCGCCTACACCAATCTTGGCCTGCAGGCGCACACCGACAATCCCTATCGCGACCCGGTGCCGACACTGCAGATCCTGTCCTGCATCGAAAATACGGTGGACGGTGGCGAGTCCAGCGTCGTCGACGGTTTTGCCGTCGCGGCCGCGCTGCAGGCTGAGAACCCGGAAGGCTTCCGGCTGCTGAGTTCATGCCCGGCGCGCTTCGAATATGCCGGTTCGTCCGGGGTGCGGCTGCAAGCGAAGCGGCCGATGATCGAACTCGGGTCAGATGGGGAGCTGATCTGTATCCGCTTCAACAACCGCTCGCTGGCGCCGACGATCGATGTGCCGTTCGCCGACATGGAGGCTTACTACGCCGCCTATCGCCGGTTTGCCGAACTGATCGAGGATACGTCCTTCGAAGTGACGTTCAAGCTCGAAGCGGGGCAGGCTTTCATCGTCGACAACACGCGCGTCATGCATGCGCGCAAGGCATTTTCCGGCACCGGCAAGCGCTGGCTGCAGGGTTGCTACGCCGACAAGGACGGTCTGCTGTCGACGCTCGCGGCGATCGAGCATGGGTTCAAGGAGGCGGCGGAATGAGCGGCCAGGACCTGAACGCGGACACCATCGTCGAATTCATCGCCGACATCTTTGAACGTCGGGGTGCCGAATCCTATCTCGGCGAACCCGTCACCATGTCCGAGCACATGCTGCAGGGTGCCTGGTTCGCGGAGCAGGACGGCGCGCCGGACGAGCTGGTGGCGGCGGCGCTGCTGCACGACATCGGCCACTACACCAGCGAGTTCGGCACCTATTCGCCGGAGGATGTCGAGGACAAGCATCATGACGAGGCCGGTGGCGAGGTGCTGGCGCCGTTCTTTCCGCCTGTCATCGTCGAATGCGTCAGGCTGCATGTCTCAGCCAAGCGCTACCTCTGCGCCACCGACCCGACCTATTTCGGCAAGCTTTCGCGGGCCTCGGCGCATACGCTGTCGCTGCAAGGAGGGCCGATGAACGCCGATGAGGTCACCGAGTTCCGCAAGAACCCCTTTCATGAGGAAGCGGTCCGGGTCCGCATCTGGGACGAGAGCGGCAAGATCGCCAACATGAAGACACGGACGTTTCGCGATTACGTGCCGCTGCTGCAGCGCGTGGTGACGCAGTTCGCGGCGGACAGGCCGGCGTAGTTCATCCTGGCAAGGAGGCAGGGTGCAAGCCATGCCTCCTTCATGTTGCTCAGCCGGAATGGCGGTCGCCTATCCCTTGTGGTGGACCTGCTGCAGCCCGTAGACCGGCGTAGCGATGCCTTCGTGCCGCGCCTTCAACTGCAGCGACAGGAACTGCGAATAGTGGCGTGACTGGTGCAGATTGCCGCCATGGAACCATAGCGCCTCCTGTTGCGTCGGCTTCCACATGTTGCGCAACTCGCCTTCCCAAGGGCCGGGGTCCTTGGTGGTGTCCGAGCCGAGGCCCCAGCATTTGCCAACCTTGTCGGCGGTTTCGCGGGATATCAGATCGGCGGCCCAGCCGTTCATAGAGCCGTAGCCGGTGGCGTAGACGATGAGGTCCGCAGGCAATTCCGACCCGTCGCTGAGCAGAACCGAGTGCTGCTTGATCTCTTCGACGTCGACGCCGCTCTTCAGTTTGATCGAACCATCGATGATCAGCTGCGAGGCGCCAACATCGATATAATAGCCGGAGCCGCGCCTGAGGTACTTCATGAACAGGCCTGATTCGTCGTCGCCCCAGTCGAGCATGAAGCCCGCCTTCTCCAATCCCTTGTAGAATGCCGCGTCGCGTTTCTTCATCTCGGCATAGGCAGGGATCTGGAATTCGTGCAGGATCTTGTAGGGCAGCGAAGCGAAGATCAGGTCGGCCTTGGCCGTGGTGATGCCGTTCTGCAGCGCCTGCTCCGAATAGAGCGAACCCAGTCCGATTTCCATCAACGTGTCGGACCTGGAGATATGGGTACTCGAGCGCTGCACCATGGTGACGTCGGCGCCGGCTTCCCAAAGTGCCGCGGCGATGTCATGGGCGGAATTGTTCGAGCCGATGACGACGGCTTTCTTGCCGACATAGGCGTCGGGCCCGGGATGCTTCGAGGAGTGATGCTGATCCCCCTTGAAGGTCTCCATGCCCTTGAATTTCGGCAGATTGGCCTTGCCGGACTGTCCGGTCGCCAGCACCAGTTGCTTCGGCCTCAGCGTGATGTCCTTGCCGTCGCGGTGGACGACGACGGTCCATTCCCTTTTCTTGTCATCATAGGAAGCGCTTTTGGCCTCGGTCGAGGACCAGTAATTCAGCTCCATCACCTTGGTGTACATTTCCAGCCAGTCGCCGATCTTGTCCTTGGGCGAGAAGACTGGCCAGTTCTTCGGGAAATCGATATAGGGCAGATGGTCGTACCAGACCGGGTCGTGCAGGCAGAGCGACTTGTAGCGCTTGCGCCAGCTGTCGCCGGCCCGCTCGTTCTTCTCGATGATGATCGTCGGCACACCGAGTTGCCGCAGCCGCGCGCCGAGCGCGATGCCGCCCTGGCCGCCGCCGATGATGACCGTATAGGGCTGCGTCTTGAAGCCGAGTTCGGCGGCCTCCCTTTCGCGCTCTTCCTTCCATGTCGGACGGTTCTTGCCCGAGCCATGTTTGGCGCCCATCGGCCGCGCGAAACCCGCCGGTTCCTCGTGGCCTTTCAATTCGACCATGGTGGTCAGCAGCGTCCAGATCTTGCCGTCCTTCAGCCTGATGTGACCGAAGCCGCGTGCCGCCTCGGTCTCGAAGCTGATCCAGCCCTCGATCAGCCCGCCGCTCTCGGTCGCGTCCTCGCCCTTGGCGATGGCAAAGTGTGACGGCCTGGTCTCCGACAACTGGCTTTTCAGCATGTCGCTGACCTGGTCGCGGCCTTCCATGGTCTTGATGTTCCAGGTGAAGGTGACGAGATCGCGCCAGTAGCAATCCTCCTGAAAGCAATCGACCGCTTTTTCGATGTCATTGGCGGCCAGGGCGGCGCCGAATTGATCGAGCAGGTCGGACAGTTTCTTGCTAGGGGCCTTGTCGAGCATCAGGTTTCCTCCCGTGAAAATCCAGATCGTCATGATGTTTCCGCCGGACTTGCCAAAGCCGGACGATCAAGTATCGGCAGAGATGGCGGCCCTCGTCACGCCCCACCATAGTTTCCAGCGGTTTCAAGGGCTTATCCGAAGCCGCGATTTCCAAAATTCGTTACGGCGGCGGTTGAACAAAGCTCATGCCTCAGAAACGGTGGCAGCAAATACAATACCCACCGTCCGTCGTGGCGCCGACCCATGGAACGCCTTCATTGCCGGCGCGATTTTTACCGTTGACAGGCTGCCTTTCCCGCCCTTAGTGTCCGCCACCATGAAAACGGCACTCATTCTCGTAGGAAAGCGCATGGGCAAGGCGGTGTAACCGCCGGGCGAGATCCCCCCATGCGCAAGACACAGGCTCCCTCGGGGGCCTTTTTTATTGCCTGAAACACGACTAAACGACCAGCAACGCCCAAATGGCGACAGTACGGGACCAGACCGATGAGCAACGGACAGAGTGAGCGGCGCGAAATGACTGGCGCCGAAATGGTGGTGCAGGCGCTGAAGGACAATGGCGTCAAGCATGTCTTCGGCTATCCGGGCGGCGCTGTCCTTCCGATCTATGACGAGATCTTTCAGCAGGACGATGTCGAGCACATCCTGGTGCGCCACGAGCAGGGTGCCGGCCATGCGGCTGAAGGCTATGCGCGCTCGACCGGCAAGGCCGGCGTGATGCTGGTGACGTCGGGACCCGGCGCCACCAATGCGGTGACGCCGCTGCAGGACGCGCTGATGGATTCGATCCCGCTGGTCTGCCTGACCGGGCAGGTGCCGACCTCGCTGATCGGCTCGGACGCTTTTCAGGAATGCGATACGGTCGGCATCACGCGCCCCTGCACCAAGCACAACTGGCTGGTGAAGGACGTCAACGAGCTCGCCGCGACCATCCACGAGGCTTTCCATGTCGCGACCACCGGCCGTCCCGGCCCGGTCGTCGTCGACATCCCGAAGGACGTGCAGTTCGCCAAGGGGTTCTACGTCCCGCCGCAGATCGCGCCGCGCACCAGCTACCAGCCCAAGGTCCAGGGCGACCTGGAAAAGATCAAGGCGGCGGTCGAGCTGATGGCCGGCGCCAAGAAGCCGATCATCTATAGCGGCGGCGGCGTCATCAATTCCGGCCCCGAAGCAAGCCACCTGCTGCGCGAACTGGTCGATCTCACCGGTTTTCCGATCACCTCGACGTTGATGGGCCTCGGTGCCTATCCGGCATCCGGCAAGAACTGGATGGGCATGCTGGGCATGCACGGCACCTATGAAGCCAATATGGCCATGCATGATTGCGACGTGATGATCTGCATCGGCGCGCGGTTCGACGACCGCATCACCGGCAGGCTGACCGCGTTTTCGCCGAACTCGAAGAAGATCCACATCGACATCGATCCGTCGTCGATCAACAAGAACGTCCACACAGAGGTGCCGATCATCGGCGATGTCGGCAGGGTGCTGGAGGATATGGTGCGGCTGTGGCGGGCGAGCGCCAAGGCCGACAAGAAGGCGCTCTATCCCTGGTGGGAGCAGATCGCCAAATGGCGCGCGCGCGACTCGCTCGCCTACAGGATGAACAACGACGTGATCATGCCGCAATACGCCATCGAGCGGCTCTACGAACTGACCAAGGGCATGGACACCTACATCACCACCGAGGTCGGCCAGCATCAGATGTGGGCGGCGCAGCACTATCATTTCGAGAAGCCGAACCGCTGGATGACGTCGGGCGGACTGGGCACGATGGGCTATGGCCTGCCGGCGGCACTCGGCGTGCAGATCGCGCATCCCGACGCACTGGTCATCGACATCGCCGGCGATGCCTCGGTGCAGATGACGATGCAGGAGATGAGCGCGGCGGTGCAGCACGATGCGCCGATCAAGATCTTCATCCTGAACAACCAGTATATGGGCATGGTGCGGCAGTGGCAGCAGCTGCTGCATGGCAACCGGCTGTCGCATTCCTACACCGAGGCGATGCCGGACTTCGTCAAGCTGGCCGAGGCCTATGGCGGTCACGGCATTCGCTGCGAGAAGCCGGACGAGCTGGACGACGCCATCAAGGAGATGATTGCGGTGAAGAAGCCGGTGCTGTTCGATTGCCGCGTGGCGACGCTCGCCAACTGCTTCCCGATGATCCCGTCGGGCAAGGCACACAACGAGATGCTGCTGCCCGACGAGGCGACCGACGAGGCGGTGGCCAACGCCATCGACGCCAAGGGCAGGGAACTGGTGTAGCCAGCAGAGCCGAAGCAGGGCTGTCGCAAGAAAGCCGTGCCCAAACAAAGAATTAGCTCAAGAGCTTGAAATCGAGAATCACGTCATGAACGCACAGCTACAACCCACCGGTTCCGCCTATTTCATCGCCAAGGAAACGGAAAAGCCGGAGAACCACACACTTTCCGTGCTGGTCGACAACGAGCCGGGCGTGCTTGCCCGGGTCATCGGCCTGTTTTCCGGGCGCGGCTACAACATCGAGAGCCTAACCGTTTCCGAAACCGAGCATGAGAAGCACCTGTCGCGCATCACCATCGTGACGCGCGGCACGCCGCATGTGCTGGAGCAGATCAAGCATCAGCTGGAGCGGATCGTGCCGGTGCACCGCGTCGTCGACCTGACCGTGCGCTCGCACGAATCCGGCCAGGAGCGGCCGCTGGAGCGCGAGCTGGCACTGGTCAAGGTTGCCGGCACCGGTGAGGCCCGCGTCGAGGCACTGCGGCTGGCCGACGCCTTCCGCGCCAGCGTCATCGACGCCAACACCGAGCATTTCATCTTCGAGATCACCGGCAAGGGCTCCAAGATCGACCAGTTCATCGCCATCATGAAGCCGCTCGGCCTAGTCGAAATCTGCCGCACCGGCGTGGCGGCGTTGAACCGCGGCCCACAGGCGATGTAAGTCCGCCGCACCGATCGACAGTTTCAGCAGTGGTTGAAGGCCTGGTTCGGCCATGAGCCGGCCGCTGGCCTTTGCGCAACCATCACGAAGTGACAATAATGCTGACATATCTGGGAGGATATCATGTCGCTTGACGCGTTCCTTGCCCTGCTTGTCTACGCCTTCGTGACCTCGATCACGCCGGGGCCGAACAATCTCATGCTTCTGGCATCGGGAGTGAATTTCGGCCTCGTCAGATCGGTTCCGCACATGCTTGGCATCAGCATCGGTTTCCTGGTGCTGCTGGTCGCCGTGGGTCTTGGCCTGGGTGCGGTGCTGACGGCTTTCCCGGCGCTGCACACCGGATTGAAGATCGCCGGCGGCGCCTATCTGCTCTATCTCGCCTGGAAGATCGCCATGTCGCGCACGTTGACCGGCAAAGGCGAGACGAAGGCGCAGCCGATGCGCTTCATCGATGCGGCGGCATTCCAGTGGGTCAATCCCAAGGCGTGGGTGATGGCGATCACCGCCATGGCCGTCTACACCAATCCGGAGCATCCGTTCCTGTCGGTGGTGTTGATCTCGATAGCCTTCACTATCGTCAATTTGCCGAGCGTCTCGGTATGGGCGGGTTTCGGCACCGCGCTACGCGGTTTCCTGTCGGAACCGCTGCGGCTGAAATGGTTCAACATCGCCATGGGGGTGCTGTTGGCGGCGACGCTTTGGCCGATGCTGAGGTAGGCGACTTCGAAGCGCTGATAGGGCGTGAACAGGACGAGCGCGCTGTGGCAAGGTGGCCAGGGCTCGGGGCATGACATCCATTGCCAAGGACGCCGGCGTCACACGTGAGGCGCTTTATAAGGCGCTGAGCGACAAGGGCGATCCTAAGCTTTCAACCCTGCTCGGCGTCATGAAGGCGCTCGGGCTCAGGTTGACGGCCGAGGCTGCACCAAAGAACAATTATACCGAGGCGCGCCTCGCTGGCTAATCCGCCGCGCGTGATCGCCTCTCACCATGTTGAATTGTCGCATCGACCCGTGTTGCACATCCATTGTGCAGTGCACATTAAATCTTCGTAATACCGTGTTTTGGCCCTTTTCCGACAAAGGCGTGTCCTATCTATTCGGCGAAAATCGCGGCAACGGGCCGTGAGTTGCGCTAGAATACGACCACCTGGCTATGGCGTGTCGGACAGAGAGGCCTTTTGTCGATGCGTGGAAAAGTCATTCTTTCATTGCTTGCGGTCGCCTGTGTCGGCGCGGCCTGGCTCTATCTGTCTCCGGACACGCTGAGCAGAGTTCAGCAACTTATCGGCGCAAAGCAGGTCGCGGCGGCGGACAAACCGGCAACCGACAAGCCGGCGGCGGGGGACAAGTCGGCAGGTGGCGGCGGTGGCGCCCGCTCGGCCTCGATCCTCTCGGCCGTCGCCTCGACCGCCGATTTCCCGATCCGGCGCTATGCGATCGGCTTCGTCTCCTCTCCAGCCGTCGTCAACATCAACGCGCGCGTGTCCAGCCAGATCGTCTCGATCGACGTCAAGGACGGGCAGATGGTCAGGGTTGGCGACATTCTGTTTTCGCTCGATGACCGGGCGCTGAAGGCGCAACTGGCCAAGGATCAGGCAGCGCTCGCCAAGGACCAGGCAATGCTCGCCAGCTCGCAGTCCGATCTCCAGCGCGCCAAGGATCTGGTCGCCAAGCAGGCCGGCACGCAGCAGACCTATGACCAGGCCGTCGCTGCGGCGAAGGCTGCCGCGGCGACCGTCGATGCCGACAAGGCGACAATCGACGCCGACAATGTCCAGCTTGGCTTCGCCACGATCACGGCGCCGATTGCCGGCAGGCTGGGTGCGGTCAGCGTCGCCGTCGGCGACCTCGTCACCACCAGCAATGGCAACAGCAGTACGGCCACACCGCTGGTGACCATCACCCAGATGGACCCGCTGCAGGTTAATTTCAATCTGCCGGAAAGCGACCTGGCGCTGCTGCACAAGGCACTCGCAAATCCGCAGCAAGGCGCGGTCACCCTGACCAAGGACGGCGACCCGACACCGATTGGCAAGGGCACGCTCGATTTCGTCGATTCCAGCGTCGACACCGCGTCGGGCACGATTGCCACGCGGGCAAGCATTCCGAATGCCGACCTTTCGCTATGGCCTGGCCAGTATGTGAACGTCGTACTGGACGCTGGCATCATGCCGCAGATGACATCGGTTCCGACCGTCGCGGTTCAGCCAAGCCAGAAGGGGCCGTTCGTCTATGTGGTCAAGCCGGACAACACCGTCGAGATGCGGCCGGTGCAGGTGGCGCTGACCGAAGGCGAGAACAGCGCGATCAGCCAGGGGCTGAAAAGCGGTGAGAAAGTTGTCACCGAAGGCCAGACAAGGCTGAAGGACGGCGCCGCCGTGCATGAAGGCAAGGCCACTGCGGGTGCTGCCGCGCCCAAGGTGGCCGAGGCGACCAATGCCGGCGAGGCGGCCCAATGATCTCCGAATTCTGCATACGCAGGCCGGTCGCCACCCTTCTGATGTCGTTCGCCCTCGTGCTGGGCGGGCTGTTTGCTTACAAGTTCCTGCCGGTGGCAGCCCTGCCGAGCGCCGAATTTCCGGTGGTCAATGTGTCGGCCTCGCTGCCGGGCGCCTCACCGGAAACCATGGCGACCTCGGTGGCGACGCCGCTGATCAAGCAGTTCGCCACCATCGCCGGCATCGATTCGATCTCAACCACCAACTCGCTCGGCCAGACGTCGATCGCCATCCAGTTCGTGCTCAACCGCGACATCGATGCCGCGGCCGCGGACGTGCAGGCAGCGATCGCGCGAACGCAAAAATCGCTACCACCGCAGATGACGGCGCCGCCGAGCTATCGCAAGGTCAACCCTGCCGACGCGCCCATTCTTTTGATGTCGCTGGTCAGCGACACGGTTCCGCTGACCGATCTCGATGCTTTCGCGGAAAACGTCATCTCGCCGTCGCTGTCGACCATCGACGGGGTGGCTCAGGTCTCGATCTTCGGCCAGCAGAAATACGCAGTGCGCATCCAGATCGACCCAACCGCGCTTGCCGCGCGCGGCATCTCGATCGATCAGCTGCAGGCGGCGATCGCGTCCGCCAACAGCAACACGCCGCTCGGCGTGCTCCAGAACGACAAGCAGCAGCTCACGATCACCGCCAACACGCAGCTGACCGACGCGGCCGGCTTCTCCAACCTCATTATCGCCACCAAGAACGGTCACCCGGTACGGCTGGGCGAGGTGACCCGCGTTGTCGATTCGGTGCAGACCACGGCGACGGCCAGCTGGTACGATGGTACCCGCGCGATCATCATGGCGGTGCAGCGCCAGCCCGACGCCAACACGGTCGACGTCGTCGACAAGGTCAAGGCGATGCTGCCGTCCTTCCAGGACCAGATGCCGGCCGCTGCCTCGATCAAGCTGCTCAACGACCGTTCGTCCTCGATCCGCCAGGCCGTCGATGACGTGCAGTTCACGCTGCTGTTGACCATCGCGCTGGTGGTGATGGTGATCTTCGTGTTCCTGCGCCGGGTGACGGCGACCATCATCCCGGCCGTGGCGGTGCCGATTTCGCTGATTGCCACGCTCGGCGCGATGTTCCTGTTCGACTTTTCCATCGACAACATCTCGCTGATGGGCCTGACGCTCGCCGTCGGCCTCGTCGTCGACGACGCCATCGTGATGCTGGAAAACATCTTCCGCCATATGGAGGAGGATGGATTGTCGGCCTTCGATGCGTCGCTGAAGGGCGCGCGCGAAATCGGCTTCACCATCATCTCGATCTCGATCTCGCTGGTGGCGGTGTTCATCCCGGTGCTGCTGATGGGCGGCGTTATCGGCCGCATCTTCAACGAGTTCGCCGTCGTGGTGACGGTCGCCATCCTGGCCTCGATGTTCGTGTCGCTGACGCTGACGCCGATGCTGTGCTCGCGGCTGCTGTCGGTGACCAAGGCCGACCGCGACGCGCATGGCCCTGGCCACAAGCGCGATTTTGTTACGAGCGGCTACGATCGTGTCTTGAGTTTCTGCCTGACGCACACCTTCCTGGTGTTCCTCGTCTTCATCGGAACCGCGGCAGCCTCGGTGTGGCTGATCCAGGTCTCGCCAAAGGGCTTCTTCCCGCAGGAGGATATTGGCCAGATATCGGTGACGACCATCGCGCGCCAGGACATCTCGTTTGACGCCATGTCCAAGCTGCAAGGGCAGGTGGCCAGTGTCTTCTCGCATTCGCCCTATGTCGACCATGTGGCGTGGTCGGCGGGCAGCGGCAACAATGCACTCAACCAGGGGCAGCTCTTCGTCCAGCTCAAGGGTAAGGATCAGCGCCCCGATATCGAGAAGGTGCTTTCGGATCTGCGCAAGCAACTGGCCGGCGTGGCGGGCATCGAGACCTACATGCAGCCGGTGCAGAACCTGAGGCTGGGTTCGCGGTCGTCGGCCAGCGCCTACCAACTGGTGGTTCAGGGGCTCGATACCGGCCTGACCGATATCTGGGCGCAGAAACTGAATGACGCGATGGCGGCCGACCATACGAACTTCACCGATGTCACCAGCGATCTGCAGAACAATGCGCTGCAGGCGACACTGGTGGTGGATCGCGATAAAGCCGCGCAGCTCGGCATCGACACCGACACGCTGCGCTCCGCCCTCTATGGCGGATTCGGCACCGATCAGGTTTCGACGATCTTCGGTTCGGCCGACAGCTACGAAGTCATCACCGAACTCGATCCCAAGATCGAATGGTCGCCCGAGCGGATGCTCGCCATCCAGATGAGGACGGCGAGCGGCAGTCTGGTTCCGCTCGGCGCCTTCGCCCGGGTCGACCGCACAGCCGGCGCCTTGACGGTCAACCAACTCGGCCAGCTTCCGGCGGTGACCATCTCCTACAACCTGCCGCAAGGCGTGGCGCTGGGCGACAGCGTGACGCGCATCGAGGCGCTCAAAGAGCAGATCGGCATGCCGACGGCGATCTCGACCACCTTTGCCGGCACGGCCAAGACCTTCCAGGATTCACTCGCCAACCAGGGCATGCTGATCGGCGGCGCGATCCTGACCATCTATATCGTGCTCGGCATCCTGTATGAGAGCTTCATCCATCCGCTGACCATCCTCACCGGCCTGCCGTCGGCTGTGCTGGGTGCCGTCGTTGCCTTGCGCTTCGCCGGCATGGATCTGTCTGTCATCGCGGTGATCGGCATCCTGATGCTGATCGGCATCGTCAAGAAGAACGGCATCATGATGGTCGATGTCGCGCTCGAGTTGCGACGAGAAGGCATGTCGGCGACCGAGTCCATCCACAAGGCCTGCCTGATGCGCTTCCGGCCGATCATGATGACGACACTGGCGGCGCTGATGGGCACGTTCCCGATCGCGCTCGGCACCGGCGCCAGCGCCGAGCTGCGCCAGCCGCTGGGCGTCGCCGTTGTCGGCGGCCTGCTCGCCTCGCAGGCGCTGACCCTGTTCGTGACGCCGGTTATTTATGTCTACATGGAGAATTTCTCGGGCTGGCTGCTTGGCTTGTTCTCGAAGAGGGGCCAGCCGAGCTTGCGGGCGGTGGACGCCGGCGAACAACCCTCTCTGTTCGATCCCGACGAAGACCGGGTTATCGAACCGCAAAAGGCAGCGGCCGAATAGCCGGCCTCTGGCCCAAGGCCTGGCGCTTGCAGCGCGATGCGGGTGATTCTAACGTTATGTCATGTCACACGATCATGACCACGACAACGAACTCGATCCGTTTGCCGCCCGCGTGCGGGCGCTAGAGACCATCCTCACCCAGAAGGGGCTGATTGATCCCGCGGCGATCGACGTCATCGTCGACACCTATGAAACAAAAATCGGGCCGCGCAACGGCGCTAGGGTGGTGGCAAAGGCCTGGGCCGAGCCGGCATTCGCCGCATGGCTCAAGCGCGACGCGACGGCGGCGATCGAATCGCTCAGCTATACCGGCCGTCAGGGCGAGCACATGCAGGCCGTCTTCAACACCGAGGGCACGCACAACCTCGTCGTCTGCACGCTGTGCTCCTGCTATCCGTGGTCGGTGCTTGGCCTGCCGCCGGTCTGGTACAAGGCGCCGCCCTATCGCTCGCGCGCCGTCATCGATCCGCGCGGAGTGCTGGAAGAGTTCGGGCTGACGCTTCCGGCGGACAAGAAGATCCGCGTCTGGGATTCGACTGCAGAGCTGCGCTATCTCGTCGTGCCGATGCGGCCTGAGGGCACCGAGGGCTGGAGTGAGGAACAGCTGGCCGATCTGGTGAGCCGCGACGCGATGATCGGCACCGGCTTGGCGAGGCGGCCGGCATGAACGGGCCGCAGGATCTCGGTGGGCAGATGGGGTTTGGCCCCGTCGCGCCCGAAAAGGACGAGCCGTATTTTCATGCAGCCTGGGAAAGGCGGGCGCTCGGTGTGACGCTGACTGCCGGCGGCATGGGTGCCTGGAACATCGACGAGAGCCGGCATGCGCGGGAATCGCTGCATCCCGCTGATTATTATTCCTCCAGCTACTACGAGATCTGGATCAAGGCGCTGGAAACCCTGCTCAAGCGCCATGGCTTCGTCAGTGAGCGCGACTTGGCTGAGGGCCGAGCGGTCGATCCGGCAGCGACACCGAAAAGGGTGTTGAAGGCCGAAAACGTGCCCGCCGTGCTGGCCAAGGGCGGGCCTTGCGATCGGCCGGTGGCACAGCCGGCGCGGTTCAAGGCCGGCGACCCCGTGCGGACCAAGAACTTCAACCCGACCGGCCACACGCGGCTGCCGCGCTACGCACGCGGCAAGCACGGGACGATCGAGGCCGTGCGCGATGGATTCGTGTTCCCCGACAGCAACGCGCACGGGCACGGCGAAAACCCGCAATGGGTCTACACCGTGGTTTTCGAAGGATCGGAAATCTGGGGCGAGGGGGCCGACCCGACGCTTGTTGTGTCGATCGATGCCTGGGAGAGCTATCTTGAGCCGGCGTGAGGTGAGTGGCCTCGTGGCCAATCTGCCGCCGGGCGTCGATGCGCCTGTTTTCGCCGAGCCATGGCAGGCCGAAGCCTTCGCCATGACGGTAGCGCTGCACGACAAGGGCCTGTTTTCGTGGAGCGAATGGGCGCAGGCGCTGTCGGCGCAAGTGAAGAAACCGGGCGCTGCGGCCGACGGCCATGACTATTACGAACATTGGCTGGCGGCACTCGAAAGCCTGCTTGTCTCGAGAGGACTGACCGCCAAGTCGGATGTCGACGCGATGGCTGAGGCCTGGGAGCGCGCCGCACATGCCACGCCGCACGGCAAGCCGATCCTGCTGGAGAACGATCCCGGGCCGACCGAGTAGGCGGGTTCTGGAGAAGATCAATCAGTTGCCGGCTCTCGGCGAGCAAGGACGCCACATTGAATCAACAAGGTTAGCAGTCGACTGTAGCTTGGGCAGTTATCGCTCTCATTGGATAGAAGCGCGTCATCGATTTCAGATTGCGACCTGTTGACCGCCTCATAAAGTGAGTTTTCGTGCTGGATAGCATTGAATGCCGCAGAGATTTCGATAATCGCGCGGTATTCGTTGAGCATCTCCGAATGGATGTAAGCTGCCTCCATCATATTTGAACCGAAGGGACATTCTCGAAAGGCTTTTTCCGAAAGCTGATTGAGATCGTAGGTTGGCAGCCAACGTAGCCGGCCAATGTAGGAGAATATATCGCGGTGTGGTCGCTCTGTTGGCATCTGCTGGTCCAATCTTTTCGCCTTGCGCCATTATCCCGAGGGTGAATGTGACTCCTAGAGCTTAGAGTCCAGAACGCACTAATTTACCGACCCGTCCCGTGCCATTTAATGAACGGCGCGTCCCTGCCGATTCCTGAGCCGATCGGAGAGGTTGTGGTGGTCTGGCCTCTCTGTTCTCTTTACGTTCTTGTTTGCGCCTGATAGCCTGAACCGTCGGCGGCACTGAGACGTCCCGGCGCATCTATGATGGTGGCGGCTATCTTGTCTTTCCCTTGCGAATCCGGTCTCTCGCGCTGATGGAATTCTCTCCCCAACAGGACGAGGCGCTGCAGGCGGTGGCCCGCTGGCTCAAGACCGGCAAGCCGCAGCTGTTCCGGCTGTTCGGCTATGCCGGCACCGGCAAGACGACGCTGGCACGCTATTTTGCTGAACATGTCGACGGTCAGGTGCAGTTCGCCGCCTTCACCGGCAAGGCAGCACAGGTGCTGCGCTCCAAGGGCGCGGTCAATGCACGCACCATCCATTCGCTGATCTACAGGCCGAAAGGCGAGGAATCAGTGGCCGACGAGGTCACCGGCAAGACCTCGATGTCGCCGACCTTCTCGCTCAACCGGCAGAGCCCGATTTCGCGGGCCAAACTGGTCGTCATCGACGAATGTTCGATGGTCGACGAACAGCTTGGCCGCGACCTGATGAGTTTCGGCACGCCGATCCTGGTGCTCGGCGACCCCGGCCAGTTGCCGCCGATCTCGGGCGGCGGCTTCTTCACCGACCACGAGCCGGACTTCCTGCTCACTGAAATCCACCGGCAGGCGCGCGACAACCCGATACTGCGGCTGGCGCTCGACGTGCGTGAGGGCCGGGAATTCATGCGTGGCGACTACGGCACGGCGCAGGTGATCGGCAAGGAAGACGTTACCCAGGAGCTGGTGCTGAAGGCCGACCAGGTGCTGGTCGGCACCAACCGCACGCGGCGCCGCTACAATCAGCGGCTGCGCGAACTCAAAGGCTTCAATGCCGACTATCCGCAAGCCGGCGACAAGCTGGTCTGCCTGCGCAACGACCCGGCCAAGGGCCTGCTCAACGGCTCGCTGTGGAAGGTGATGACTTCGTCGCGCGAGACGGTGAAGCCCGGCATCAATCTGCTGGTTTCACCGGAAGAGGACGATCCGGATCGCGGCGTCGCCAAGATCAAGTTGCTCAAGGCGGCTTTCGAGGATCCCGACGCCGATATCCCGTGGCAGCAGAAGAAGCGATTCGACGATTTCGACTATGGCTACGCGCTGACCGTGCACAAGGCACAGGGTTCGCAGTGGAACGAGATCGTGCTGTTCGATGAAAGCTGGGCCTTCAAGGAAACCCGCCAGCGCTGGCTCTACACCGCCATCACGCGGGCGGCGGAGCGGCTGACGATCGTCAGGTAGAGGCGGCGGGACGCTGTCGCTCCCCGACAGGCCGGGCACCCAGCCATTGCCAAGCCGCCGCTTCCTCGTCGGCCTCGAAATGCCTAAGTTCGATGGGCGGCGAGGGCGGCAGAAAGTGTTGTGCGTCCGCTGTCCAGTCCGGTTCGCCAATCGCCGCGCAACGACCGACATGTTCCAATGCATGGACGGCGCCCTGTTTCAGGGTTTCGTCGGCGATATGGGCCCAGTCGACGCCATCATGGTCGACAAGGCGCACCAGCACGTCGATGCGCGGGTGCAACGCATAGGCTGCCTCCATCAGCCCGAAAAGGTTTTCGCCGTCGGCCGCTGCGACGTGCCCGACCACATCGATGGCGAAAAGATCGTCACGGGTGGTCTCGATACGGCGGATCGCCGGCACGGCATCGAGAAAATTCATGGCGCGTCCTTTCCGGAGATCGTTCATCAGGCTCTTGGAACACCCGAAACCCCCAGTCTGTTCCCACCGAAGGCATTACTGTTCCCGCCAAAGGGATTATAGGTGGCGCGTCTAATGATTTCCGAGGCCGCCCACATGCCCGCAAAGCTCTCCGTCAATCTCAATGCCATCGCCATGCTGCGCAACCGGCGCGACTTGCCGTGGCCCAGCGTCACCGGGCTCGGCCGCATTGCGCTCGCGGCCGGGGCGCATGGGCTGACTGTGCACCCACGTCCCGACGAGCGGCACACAAGGCACTCCGACCTGCCCGAGATCCGGTCGCTGATCGACGACGAGTTCCCGCGCGCGGAATTCAACATCGAAGGCTATCCGACGGAGGATTTCCTGATGCTTGTGGAAAAGCACCAGCCGGAGCAAGTGACCCTGGTGCCGGACGATCCGGCTCAGGCGACATCGGATCATGGCTGGAACTTCACTGCCCAGGCCGCGTTTCTCACTCCGATCGTCAAGCGTCTGAAGAAGGGTGGCTTCCGGGTGTCACTGTTTTCCGATCCGGACCCCGATTGCGTGCCGGCCGCACGCGATACCGGCGCCGACCGTATCGAGCTTTATACGGGTCCCTATGGAGGCTATCATTCCGATCCCGCCAGGGCCGCCAAGGAGCTGGAAAGATTGGGAAAAACCGCCGACGCCGCGCTTGCTGCCGGGCTTCAGGTCAATGCCGGTCACGATCTGGTGGTCAGCAACCTGCCGGCACTTGCCAAGCGCATTCCGGCATTGGCCGAAGTGTCAATCGGACATGGGTTGACAGCCGACGCGTTGGAGTATGGCATGGCCGGGACGGTGGGGCGGTTTCTCAAGGCCTGCGGGTGGTAGCGATGGCAGCCTCGCGCGGCAGGCATGGCAGCCATCACGCGACGGCACTTGATATTGCATCGCAGCAAGCGTAGAGCACCGCGCGCTTATCGGAGTGTCGTCCATGGCCCTTACCAATAATGGTAGTGAGGCAGAACCCGTCGAACAATCGAGCCATTCGGAAGTCGAACAGCACAGCACCAAGGTTCTGATGCTGGGCGCTCTCGGTGTCGTCTATGGGGATATCGGCACCAGCCCGATCTACGCCTTTCGCGAGGCGCTGGTGGCGTCGTCGGGCGGCAATGTCGCCCAGCGCGGCGATATTCTCGGGGTGCTGTCGCTGATCATCTGGTCGCTGACGATCATCGTCACCATCAAATACATCATGTTCGTGCTGCGCGCCGACAACCGCGGCGAGGGCGGCGTGCTGTCGCTGATGGCGCTGGCGCGCGGCAGTTTCCCCAAGCGCTCGGCGCTGATACTCGGCATCGGCATCGTCGGAGCATCGCTTTTCTTCGGTGACGCCGTCATCACACCGGCGATTTCGGTGCTGTCGGCGGTTGAGGGCATGAATGTCGTCACGCCTACCTTCCAGCCCTATGTCGTGCCGCTGACACTGGTCATTCTTGCCATGGTGTTCGCGGTGCAGCGCTTTGGAACGGGCGGGGTGGGATTGGTGTTCGGCCCGGTGACCGCGGTATGGTTCCTGGCCATTGGCCTGTCCGGTCTCAACCATATTATCGCCGACCCGGAAATCCTGTGGGCGGTGAGCCCGCACTATATCGTCGCCTTCCTGATCAATTCGCCCGACGTCGCTTTCGTGACCATCGGCGCCATCTTCCTCGCCGTCACCGGCGCGGAAGCACTCTATGCCGATCTTGGCCATTTCGGCCGCAAGCCGATCGTGCTCGCCTGGCTTGCGATCGTGTTTCCCTGCCTGCTGCTCAATTATGCCGGGCAGGGTGCTTTCGTGCTGGCCAAGAACGGCGTCGTCGGCCATCCGTTCTTCGAGATGAACGAAGGCTGGACGCTGATCCCGATGGTCGTGCTGGCAACGGCCGCGACGGTCATCGCGAGCCAAGCGGTGATCTCGGGCGCCTTTTCGCTGACGAGGCAGGCGGTGCAGCTCAACATGCTGCCGCGCCTGGAAATCCTGCATACGTCGGAGAAACAGTCCGGCCAGATCTACATGCCGCGCGTCAATCTCCTGCTGGCGCTGGTGGTGATGATGCTGGTCGTCGGCTTCGGCGAGTCCAGCAGACTGGCATCGGCCTACGGCATCTCGGTGACCGGCAATATGCTGGTGACCACGGTGCTGCTCTATGTCGTCATGACGCGGATCTGGAAATGGCAGCTGTGGCTGGCAGTCTCGCTGACGGCGCTGTTTGCCTTTATCGATGTCGGCTTCTTTGCTTCCAACATCGTCAAGGTGTTCGAGGGCGGCTGGGCATCGCTGGCCGTGGCCTTCACCATCGTGCTGGCCATGTGGACCTGGGTGCGCGGCAGCCGCTATCTGTTCGACAAGACCCGCCGCAACGAAATCCCGCTCGATTTCCTCGCCGGCAATCTCTTGAAGAAAAAGCCGCAACTGGTGTCCGGCACCGCAGTGTTCCTGACCAGCGATCCGCTCAGCGCGCCGACCGCGCTGATGCACAGCCTGAAGCACTACAAGGTGCTGCATGAGCAGAATGTTATCCTTTCGGTGGTGACCGCGCCGCAGCCGGTGGTGCCGGACAGCGACCGGGTCAAGATGGAGACGGTCAACGAGCTGTTCATGCGGGTGACGCTGACCTTCGGCTATATGGAGCAGCCCAACATCCCGCGCGCGCTGGCGATCTGCCGCAAGCAAGGCTGGAAGTTCGACATCATGACGACCTCGTTCTTCCTGTCGCGGCGTTCGCTCAAAGCCTCGCCCAATTCCGGCATGCCGGTGTGGCAGGACCGGTTGTTCATCGGCTTGGCGCGCACGGCGGCCGACGCGACCGAGTATTTCCAGATCCCCACAGGACGTGTTGTGGAGATCGGAACGCAGGTGGCAATCTAGGGCAGACGGCTGGCGAACAGGCTGTGCCTTGCGGCACAGCCCGCCACACCGGCGAAAACGCCGCTTCAGCCTGCCAGCGCTGTCTTGTTCGCCTCGAGGAACTGCTTCAGCGTTTTCGGCTTTCGGCCGGAAAGCGTCTCGATCGCGTCGGTCACCATGGCGATGCGGCCGGAGCGCGTGTTGACGTCGAAGGACACGACGACGTCAGCGAAATCCTCGGGAACGCCTGATGCCTTCACCCCTTCTGTCAAAGCTTCATCCGGAACCTGCACGACATTGAGCGGCTTGCCGGTGACCTCGCTTACCAGGGCGGCGATCTCGGCCGTGGTGTAGGCATGGGGGCCGGTCAACGTGTAGGTCTTGCTTTCGTTTGAGGCGCCAGCGAGACCGGCGGCGATCGCCGCGGCCATGTCATCGCGTGCGCCGTGCGCAATGCGGCCTTCGCCGGCGGACGTATACCAGTGTCCCGAGGCGATCGCGTGCGGCAGTGCCATGAACAGGTTCTCCTGGTACCAGCCGTTGCGGAAGATCGTGTAGGGGATGCCGCTCGCCTTGATCGCCTGCTCGGTGCTGTAGTGGTCGCCGGCAAACAGGACCGGCGACACCGGCTCCGGATTGGGCATCGAGGTGTAGAGCAGATGCGAAATGCCAGCGTTCTTGGCCGCTGCGACTGCATTTTCGTGCTGCTTCAGGCGCTTGCCGCTTTTGAGATCGAGATCGCCGGTCGAAATGATCAGCACCTTGTCGGTGCCCTTGAATGCGGTTTCCAGCGAGGCCGCGTCGTTGAAATCGGCGGCCCTGACGACAACGCCGCGCGCCGCCAAATCGGCCACGTTTTCTGGATTGCGTGTGGTGGCGATGATCCTTGCCGGCGGAACTTTGTGCGTGTCCAAGAGATAGTGGATGACACCGCGGCCAAGCTGGCCGGAGGCGCCGGTGACGAGAAGGGTTTCGGTCATGGGGGATCCTGACGTTGCGCCGCAAGGGCGGTTCGAGTGGTAGTCTCGAAAAGAGACCAGCACTAAAATAGGAATTGACCCACCGCCGTAAAGGAGGCAGTTTTTCGGGAGGTAGGCACAGGCAGGGAACCAGCCATGGACGGCAAGGTCATCAATCTGAAATCGAAGATGGAGATCTATAAGGCGATGAGCGGGGACGGCAATTTCGCCAATTGTCCGGTTCGCGATGTCATCCAGGGCGTCAGCGGCAAATGGAGATCGCTGCTGATGATGGCGCTGGCTGAAAGACCTTATCGATTCGGCGAGTTGAGGCGCCTGGTGCCCGATATTTCGCAGCGCATGCTGACCCAGACGCTGCACGATTTGCAGCGCGATGGCTATGTCCATCGTGAGGTGTTCCCGACCAAACCACCGAGTGTTGAATACAGCCTGACCGATCTCGGGCGCTCGATGTTCGGCGCCTTTCATCAATTGATTCTGTGGGCCGAACTCAACCACGATGCGGTGCGGACAGCGCGCGCCGATTTTGATACCGCCCAGGCGTAAGCCTCTGGACGGCGCCGCGGCTTGATTTCGCCCGGCGGCTGAAGGATTGTCCTCGCCAATCAGGCTTGGGGCATCGACATTTCCTACGATATCGCAATTGCCGGCGCCGGCCCGGCGGGGCTGGCCATGGCGCTGTACCTCAAGCGTGCCGGGCATCGGGTCACCGTCTTCGAGCGCTTCGAGGAGCCGAAGCCGGTCGGCTCCGGGCTGATCCTGCAGCCGACCGGGCTGACGGTTTTGGCCGATCTTGGACTGCTCGACGATATCCTTGCACTGGGCAGCCGCATCGATCGCCTGCACGGCGCCGATGCCAGCACCGGGCGCACCGTGCTCGATGTCCGCTATGATGCGCAACGCGGTGGCCGCTTCGGGCTGGCGGTGCACCGGGCGGCCCTATTCGGCGTGCTTTATCGCGCCGCTCAGCGCGAGAAGATCGCCATCGAAACCGGCGTCGAGATCGAGGCTCTGGAGACAGGCGAACGGGCAACGCTGACCTGTGGCAACGGACGAAGAACGGGGCCTTTCGATCTGGTCGTCGACGCCAGCGGCTCGCGCTCGAAACTGCGACGGAGCGTCGGCACCCCAAGCGAGCCGCGCCCACTCATTTATGGCGCGTTCTGGGCCTCGCTCACCTGGCGTGGTGAAGATTTCGACGAGCACGCGCTGCTGCAACGCTACGACAAAGCGAGCGTGATGATCGGCGTGCTGCCGATCGGCCGGCCGGAGCCGGGCGCTGAAAGGATGGCGGCATTCTTCTGGAGCCTCAAACCTGCCGATGTCGAGCGGGTGCGGGCAGTGGGTCTCGACGCCTGGAAGGAACGACTGGTCGCGCTGTGGCCCGAATGCGAGGCGTACACAAGCCAGATCGGGGATTTCGACCAGCTCTCACTGGCGCGCTACGGCCACCACACGATGAAGCTGCCCGCTGGCCGGCGGTTGGCCATCATCGGCGACGCGGCGCATTCGACCAGCCCGCAACTGGGGCAAGGGGCGAATATGGCGCTGCTTGACGCCGCGGCGCTCAGCCATGCGTTGGCACGAATGGCGAGTGTCGAAGCGGCACTAGAAGCCTATGCGAAGGCGCGGCGCTGGCATGTCCGCGTCTTCCAGGCGCTGTCGCTGGCTTTCACACCGTTCTATCAGTCGGATTCGATAGCACTGCCCTTCATCCGCGACAGGCTGGTGGCGACGGTGGCAAAGATCCCACCGGCGCCGCAGTTCCTCGCCTCGATGGTGGCCGGAACCGTAATCGATCCGTTCAGGCGGATCGGGCTTGCAGAGGCGAAGTGGTCGGATCGCTTCTGCGGATGAGGCTCGAGAGGTATGATCCCTTCGCTTGCAGGAAGGCATGCAGGCCTTGCGGGTAGTCCGGTGCCACGGCGTGCTTGATCGACGCCCGTTCACTCAATGCCTTGCGCCAGGCCCGGACGAGCGGCTTGCCCTCCAGGATACCGAAATCGCCGATCTTGTCGAAGGCGTCCAGATAGCGGAAGACCGGACCGTAAACGGCGTCGACCAGCGAAAAGTGCTCGGCGGCGAACCAGGGTCCGCCAGGCTCGTCCGCCAACTCGGCTTCGAGACGATCGAACATGGCGGACAGCGCGCTGGATTCGGCCAGGAAACCGGCCTCGCTCGAGGCTGAATAGAACCGGCCGATGGCGTTGAGGGTTGCCGAGCCGAACTCGATCCAGGCACGGTGTCGGGCGCGGGCATAGGGGTCGGCTGGGTGGAGGGGGTTGGCCTGCGTCTCTTCGAGGAATTCGAGGATGACAGCCGACTCGAAGATCACCGTTTCCTCGCCATTTCGCTGCACGCGCAGCAGCGGCACCTTGCCGAGCGGCGAGATTGCCTTGAACCAGTCCGGCTTGTTGGCGAGGTCGATATCGATGCGCTCGAACGGCACGCCCTTTTCGGTCAGTGAAATCGCGGCGCGCTGAACATAGGGGCAGAGATGGTGGCTAACGAGAATGAGCTTGTCGGGCATCTCACTCGCTCCAATGTCGGCGAGTTTGCAGGTTTCGTGTTTCATAGGAATGGTTTTCCATAGTTAATGCAATTGCATCTATGTAGATGCATATGCATTGATCGTCAAGCTTGATGCAATTGCATCTATTGCCTATGCTGGGCCATGACCGAGAAAGCCGCGCCTTCGCCCGAAGCCATCAAGGCCTGGGCCCGCCTGATGCGCGTTTCGCGCCAGCTGATGGAAAGCGCTGAAGAGGCGTTGAAGGCCGCTGGCCTGCCGCCGCTTGCCTGGTACGACGTGCTGCATGAGCTCGCCGAGGCGGGCGAGGGCGGGCTGCGGCCGTTTCAGCTGATCGAGCGCACACTGTTTGCGCAATACAATATCTCCCGGCTGCTGGCGCGGCTCGAGGCCGATGGGCTTGTGGAGAAGCTGCCGGTGGCCGATGACGGCCGCGGCCAGACCATCCGCATCACTCCCAAGGGCCGCGAGACGCGGCGCCAGATGTGGGCTGTCTACGGACGGTCGATCGCCGAACTGGTCGGCGCCAAACTCTCGGGAGATGAGTTGATCATGGTCTCGGCACTGCTCGGACAGTTACGTCATCCGCCCGTCGTGGACTGACGCCATGGCACCGAGCCGGCCTGGCGAGGTCAGGCCAGATGGCTGCCCCAGAGAAACGCCAGCGTCGCCAGCACGCCAAGTGCGGTGCGAACCAGATGCAGATTGCCCCATTTGACGATCAGGGACCTGGCTTGCGGATTGGCGGCGCCTGCGTCCATCGCCTCCAGCACCCTGTTGGTCGACATCATGGCGATCAGCGTCCACGGCCAGGGCAGGATGATCAACACCGCGCCAACCAGAAAGGCGAGACCGCCGGCCTGCCACTAGGCAATCAGACCGAGAACGCAGGCGACGACAGCAATGGACGCCTGCATGGCGGCGCCGCGTTTGTAGGAAGGCTGCCATTCCTGCAGCAGCGCCTTGTCATCGAGACGAAGCCGCGCCGGTTGCTCGGCGACGCTGACATAGATCGCGGCGCCAGAGAATGCGGCAGCAATCATCAAGGCGAGCAATCCGATCAGCATCTTCTTTCCCGCGCAAGTCGTCCGGCGCTGATGCCGTCCAGAAAGAAATAGGGCTTGCAAGGCTCAAAACAATACGCCATAGATCAGGCGAACCGTAACGTACGGTACGGCTTGTCGGGGATAACCGGCCGGCCTTGCCTGCCGAGAGAAGAGCGTGTTGCACAGCGTGTCCGAGATCGATACCAGCGAAGCGCTGACAGAGCGGCAGAAGGCCGTGCTCGACGCAGCGTTGCGGCTGCTGGTCGAGGAGGGCGATCAGCTGACCATGACCGCCGTGGCGCGCCGTGCGAGCTGCTCCAAGGAAACGCTCTACAAATGGTTCGGCGATCGTGATGGGCTGCTGACGGCGACAGTGCAATGGCAAGCCTCGAAAGTGCGGGTGGCGCAGGTCGACGGCAAGGGGCTCGACCTTGCCTCGCTGACGGCAAGCCTCGAACGCTTCGCCTCGGACTGGCTGAAGGTGATTTCAAGCGACACCTCGATCGCGCTCAACCGGGTTGCGGTCGGCCATGCAGGATCGGGCAAGGACGATCTCGGCGCCGTGGTGCTGGAGAATGGCCGCTTCGCACTGGCCAAACGGCTGAAGCCGATGCTTGAGGCCGGCCGGCAGGCCGGGCTGCTCGACTTTGCGGATGCCGAGACGGCGTTCCGCACTTTTTTCGGGCTGGTCGCCCGCGATGTGCAGATACGTCTGCTGCTCGGCGACCGGCTGGAATTGACTGAGGCGGCGATCGGCGGCGATGCCGTGCGGGCGACGCAGCAGTTTCTCGCTCTTTTCGGAGCAAAAACCGGGCTACAAGGCCCCTGATCTTCAAAACGGGAAGGAAGAAAAAATGCGTGTCTATTACGATCGTGATGCCGATCTCAATCTGATCAAGGGCAAGAAGGTCGCCATCATCGGCTATGGCAGCCAGGGCAGGGCGCATGCGCTCAACCTCAAGGATTCCGGCGCCAAGGAGATTGCCATCGGCCTGAAGGCCGGCTCGGCGACCGCCAAGAAGGTCGAGGCCGATGGGCTCAAGGTGATGAGCGTGGCGGACGCCGCCAAATGGGCCGACCTGATGATGATGGCGACGCCGGACGAACTGCAGGCCGACATCTACAAGAACGAGATCGCGCCGAACATCCGCGATGGTGCCGCAATCGCCTTCGCGCATGGGCTCAACGTGCATTTCGGCCTGATCGAGCCGAAGTCGACGGTCGACGTGGTGATGATCGCGCCGAAGGGCCCCGGCCACACAGTGCGCGGCGAGTACCAGAAGGGCGGCGGCGTGCCGTGCCTGGTCGCCGTCAACCAGGACGCTTCAGGCAATGCGCTCGATCTGGCTTTGTCCTACGCCTGCGGCGTCGGCGGCGGCCGTTCGGGCATCATCGAGACCAATTTCCGCGAGGAATGCGAGACCGATCTGTTCGGCGAGCAGGTCGTGCTGTGCGGCGGCCTGGTCGAACTGATCCGCGCCGGCTTCGAGACGCTGGTGGAAGCCGGCTATGCGCCCGAGATGGCCTATTTCGAGTGCCTGCACGAGGTCAAGCTGATCGTCGACCTGATCTATGAAGGCGGCATCGCCAACATGAACTACTCGATCTCGAACACCGCCGAATGGGGCGAGTACGTCTCGGGCCCTCGCATCATCACCGCCGAGACCAAGGCCGAGATGAAGCGCGTGCTGAAGGACATCCAGACGGGAAAATTCACCTCGGAGTGGATGCAGGAATACCGCGCCGGCATGTCCCGTTTCAAGGGCATCCGCCGCAACAATGACAGCCACCAGATCGAGGAAGTCGGCGCCAAGCTGCGCGCGATGATGCCGTGGATTTCGAAGAACAAGCTGGTCGACAAGGCCAAGAACTGAGCGAAATCCAGGCTCTTTTTCTTTGCGCGTCCTCGGGCTTCGCCCTGCGGGCGCGCGAGGGGATTTCGAAGAACAAGCTGGTCGACAAGGCCAAGAACTAAGCGAAATCCATACGTTCGAAGGCCTCGAACACCATCAAAAACGGCGCCACATGGCGCCGTTTCATTATTTATCAATCAACTCAGGCCAGCTCATCAATAGGGCGAGTAGCACTGCTGACGCGGGCCGTTATAAGGCTGGAACGTGTTGTCCCAGGCGCGATATGACCGGTAGCGGTTGTAGCACCACTGGACATGGGCGCTCGAAAGCCGTCCTGCGCGGTAATAGCGGCGCGGCGCCGGCCTGTCATAGTAGTTGTAGTTGTTGTACATGCTGCCGATGCCAAGCCCCAGCCCAAGGCCCAGGAGTGCGGCCGCTCCATCATCGTAGTAACGGCCGCCGCGATAGTGATGGCGACCATGGCGCCAACGCCAGTTGTCTCCACCATTCCAGTTGCCGCGGTTCCAGTGGCCGCCGCCCCAGTTATCGCGGTTCCAGTTGCGACGCCCGTCATGGCGGCGCCATCTCCAATTGTCGCCGCTGAACCGCCGGTCATTGCCGCCCGCCCATTCCTCGCGGACCGGGGTGACTGCCGGCGCCGCCGTGCTGGTGGGAATCGACAGGTTCGGCTGCATGATCGGTCCGGCGGCGGACGGTGCCGTGACGCCGGAGAGGATACCGAGGGCTATAAGCCCGGATTTTACCGTGGAAGAAAAGAGCGAATTCATTGCACTCTCCAAGAGGTACAGGCCCCACGCCCACCCGAGGAATGGGGCAATAATGGATGTTTGCATCTGAACGGCGGATGAACGGAAAGGTTCCGTCAACCATGGCGCGAATGCCTGAGGACCAACCGATCTCCGCTGGTGGTCCTGCGACCTTGTTTTCTGCAGCACTTGCGGGCAAAGGTCATGGCATGTCGCTGCGCCTTGCCACCTTCAATGTCGAGAACCTGATGAACAGGTTCGATTTTTCCGGCTACCGCAACCAGCTCAACGAGGATCGAACGCTGGCGCTGTTCGACATCCAGAGCGAGGCGGAATACAAGATGCTGGAGCAGGCCCGCGCCATCGCGCAGTCCGATGACACGCGCCAGCTGACGGCGCTGGCGATCGCTGCCACACGCGCCGATATCATCTGCATGCAGGAGGTCGACAATATCGAGGCGCTGAAGGCCTTCGAATACGGCTATCTGTTCAAGATGGTGGGGCAGGGCTACCGACAGAAATTCACCACATCAGGCAATGATTCGCGCGGCATCGACGTTGCCGTGATGATGCGCAACGAAACCGCGCAAGGCCAGCCGATCGAATTCGTGCGCATGACCAGCCACGCCTACGTGACCTATGAACAGTTCGGGCTGCACACGCCGGAGCTGGCGGCACTCGGCAACCAGGCCAATGAGCGCATCTTCCGGCGCGACTGCCTGGAAATAGACCTCACCGTGGGCGGCGTGCCGCTGACGCTTTACCTCGTGCATTTCAAATCGATGGGCTCGCCCCGCAACGGGCTCGACGGGCGCGAGGCGACGATGCCGGTGCGCATCGCGGAGGCGCAGGCCGTGCGGCGCATCATCGAGGAGCGCTTCGGCAAGGACCATGCCGCGGACAAACGCTGGGTGATCTGCGGCGACATGAACGACTACCGGCAGCGCGTGAAGGTGGCCGGTGACGCGATCGACGGCTACCGCTTCGAGGTGGTCGACGAGGCCCAGTCCTGCATCAATGTGCTGACGGAAGGCGGCTTCTGCGAAAACGTCGTCGAGCGGCGGCCGGAGATGAACCGCTGGAGTTTTTATCACACACGCGGACCGGAAGAGCGGCATCTGTGCCAGCTCGACTACATCCTGCTGTCGAAGGGGCTCGCCGCCAGCAACGCGACGGCGGTTCCCGACATCATCCGCAACGGCCAGCCCTGGCGCACGGTTTTCCCACCAGGCCAGGAGGTCGAACGCTTTCCGCGCGCCGGCTGGGACCGGCCGAAGGCATCGGACCATTGTCCGGTGGCCATCACCTTGGACATGGCCTGAGCGATATGAGTTTCGATCTGCCGCGCAATGTCATCCTGCCGGTCGACGCTATCGACGTGCGGCTCGATCCTGACCCGCATCCGTTCGCCTTGAACAACGCAGAGGCCATCGCCGAGAACTGGCAGCGCGAAATCGCTGCCAATCCGGCGCTGTTCGACGGCATGGTGGTGTTGCTGTCGCAACTTGCCTACCGCGAAAACCGTCTCGCCGGCCGCTGCCATGCGGTCAACTACTCGACTTTCATGCTGTGGCGAAAACGGCGCGAGAATTCGGGCGCCGAGCACGCCTATGCGCATGCCATGCTGGTCGCCGGCGACAATGCGCTGGTGGCGATCCGCATGGGACCGCACACGGCCAATGCCGGGCGCGTCTATTTCGCCGCCGGCTCGTTCGAGCCGCTCGATTTTCGCGACGGGCTGGTCGATGTCGATTTCAACATGATCCGCGAGGTGCGCGAGGAGACCGGCCTCGACCTGTCAGGTGCGGAACGCGGCAAGCGCTGGCACGCCCTGTCGACCAACAGCGGTACGGTGATCTTCCGCCGCTACCACGCGACGGCGCCCGCCGACGAGATCGCCCGGCGCATCTCAGCCTTCGTCGCCACCGAGACCGAGCCGGAGATCGAGGGACCGGTGATCATCCGCCATGCCGCCGACCTGCCGCAGGGGCTGTCGCCGCACATGAAGCCGCTGATCGAGTGGCATTTTGCCGGCAAGGACTAACGGCGCGTCTTGTCCGGCGCTGTCTTGCGATCGTTGCGGGCGGCGACGAGGAACAGGATGAAGCCGATGCCCAGCAAGCCGCCCATCGCCATTCCCATCGTCTGGCCGACGACTGTCTGGAAATCCGATGTGACGCGGTCGGGATTGGCCATGCCGTAGCGGGCGAGATACCACCAGATGCCTGCAAGGGCTGCCTCGATGATGACCATCGCCAGGCCCAGTCGCGCCTTCTTGCTCATTGGCTATTCCTCCACCCAAGGTAAATTGCCCTAGCATCGCCAACGGTGCGGCGACAGTGGCGGGGCAAGGTGGAAACGTCGAAGACTTGTGCAAAACCGGATCGGAGCGCTGGACGCGTTTCCGACTTGATTGCCCTATTCGTGCCGTAGCGCGTCGATCGGATCGAGCCTGGCGCCGCGCAGGGCAGGGAAGAAGCCGAACACCATGCCGATCAGCGCCGAGAAGCCGACAGCGAGCAGGATGACCGCCGGGCTCGGCGCGAAGGGGATGGTTAGCGTCACCGAGGCGAGGCCGGCCAGCGCCAGGCCGATCAAGATGCCGATGATGCCGCCGAGCAGCGACAGCACCGTCGCCTCGACAAGGAACTGGATGAGGATGTGCTTTTCATGCGCGCCGATGGCCAGCCTGATGCCGATCTCGCGGGTGCGCTCGGTGACCGAGACCAGCATGATGTTCATGATGCCGATGCCGCCGACCAGCAGGCTGACGCCGGCGACCGCACCCAGCATGCCGGTCATGGTGGTGGTGGCGCTGGCCATGGCATCGGCGATCTGCGTCATGTCGCGGATGGCGAAATCGCTCTCGCGGTCGGGCGTGATGCGGCGCGCATCGCGCAAGATGTCCTCGACGCGCGGCTGCAATTCGCTGGTCGGTGTGCGGTCGTCGGCGGCGATATAGATGTTGTCGATGTCGCGGTTGCCGGCGATGCGGCGCTGATAGGCATGCAGCGGCATCAGCACGACATTGTCCTGGTCCTGGCCGAAGCCGGTATAGCCCTTGGGTTCAAGCAGGCCGATGATCTTGCAGGAGGTGCGGTTGACGCGGATGATCTCGCCTTCGGGATCGCCGGCGCCGAAGAATTGCTGGCGCACCGTCTCGCCGATCAGGCATACGCCGGTGCCCGAGCGGGTTTCGGAATCGCTGAACGGACGGCCGGACACCAGTTTCCAGTCGCGCGCATCGAGATAGGCGCTGTCGGTGCCGGTGACACCCGAAGTCAGGCTCTCGGTGCCGAAGATGACGCGCACCTGCTTCTGCGAGGCCGGCGAAATGGCGCGCGCGCCGGTCAGGTGCGCAACGAGCGCCGCCAGGTCTTTTTCAGCCAGCGGACGCACTGCCTGATCGAGCCCGCCCGGAGCGCCTGGGCCGGCCGGACGGCCGGCGCGGACCACCAAAAGGTTGCTGCCGAGCTTGGAGATGTCGGCTTTGACCTTTTGCGTGGTACCGGAGCCGATGGTGAGCATGGCAATGACTGCGGCAACGCCGATGACGATGCCGAGCAAGGTCAGGAACGAGCGCAGCACGTTGCGTCGGATCGAGCGGAGCGAGAGGCGGACGGTTTCCCAGATCATGGTTGTGCCACCTCGATCTTCATGGTGTCGGAGGCGACATGCCCGTCGAGGAAGCGAATTGTGCGTTCGGCATAGCCGGCGACGTCTGCCTCATGCGTCACCATGGCGATGGTCAGGCCAAGCTCGGTGTTCAGCCGGGTCAGCAACTCCATGATCTCGTGCGTGCGGGCGGTGTCGAGATTGCCGGTCGGCTCGTCGGCGACGAGTAGCGTCGGGCGGGTGACGATGGCGCGCGCGATCGCCACGCGCTGCTGCTGGCCGCCGGACAGTTCGGCCGGCGTGTGGTGCTCGCGGCCGACAAGGCCGACCTCTGCCAACGCCTGCATGGCAAGGTCGCGGCGTTCGCGGGCGGCGACGCCACGATAAATCAGCGGCAGTTCGACATTTTCGGTCGCCGTGGTGCGGGCCAGCAGATTGTAGCCCTGGAAGACGAAGCCGACATAGAGGTTGCGCAGCATGGCGCGGCGGTTGCGGTCGAGCCGCCCGGCGTCGATGCCCATGAAGGAATAGGTTCCGGCCGTCGGCGTGTCGAGGCAGCCGATGATGTTCATCGCCGTCGACTTGCCGGAGCCGGACGGCCCCATGATGGCGACGAATTCACCGCGGCGGATTGCAAGGTCGACGCCGGCCAGCGCATGCACCTTGGCCTCGCCCTGGCCATAGCTTTTCCAGACCTTGTCGAAGGTGATGAGGGTCGCGCCCGCAGCCACGGTATCAGCTCCGCTGCTGTGACGCGGTGATGACCTCTGCGCCTTCATCCAGGCCCGAAATGATCTCGGTCAGCTCGCCATCGGTGGAACCGATCTTGACGTTGACCGGGTGCGGACGGCCGTTCTCCAGCACGTACAGCGTGCGCGAGCCATCGGTGGGCACTGTAGCGGCCTGGCGCTGGCGGTTGCCGCCGGGGCGGCCCATGCGGCCGGTGAACAGGTCGCTCAGGCTCCACGCGCGTGCGGCAGGCGCCGTGGGCCGATAGCGGAAGGCTGTGGCCGGCACGGTGAGCACGCCCTTGGCCTGCTTTGTGACGACCGAAACGGTGGCGGTCATGCCGGGCCGCAGCAACAGCTCGTTATTGTCGACCTCAAGCCGCGCATTGTAGGTGACGACGCCGTCGGTGGTGACCGAGGCATAGGAGATGTCGCGGATCTCGGCATCGAACGGCCGCTCGGGGAAGGCATCGACGGTGAAGCGGGCATGCTGGCCTGTCTTGACCGCGCCGATGTCGGCCTCGTCGACTGCCGCCACCAGTTCCATGTTTCTGAGATCGGCGGCGATGATGAACAGTACCGGCGCCTGCAGGGAAGAGGCGACCGTCTGGCCGGGATCGACCGAGCGCGTCAGCACGATGCCGTCGATCGGCGCATAGATGGTGCTGTTGGCAAGGTCGGTCTGCTGCGATTTCAGATCGGCATTGGCGATGGCGAGATTGGCGGTGGCGCTGTCGAGTGCCGCCTTGGAACGGTCGCGGGTCGCGGTCGTAGCTTCGAGCGACTGGTCGGTCGCCATGCCGCGCTTGGTCAAAGCCGCCGCGCGGACAAGCGCCTTTTCGTTTTCGGCGAGCGTCACCGTGGCGTCCTCGACATTGGCGGCCGCTGCCTTTGCGGATGCCTCCGCGCGTTCGATCTGGACCTGCAGCTTGGCGGTGTCGAGGGCTGCCAGAACGTCGCCCTTCTTGACCTGCTGGTTCTCCTCGACAGACACCGAACGGATTATGCCGGAGAGCTGGCTGGAGATGTCGACCTGGGTGAGCGGCTGCAGCGTGCCGGTCGCCGACACCGCGACGGTGAGGTCGGCCTTGGCGGCAGGCACTGTGGTGTAATCAATCTTGGCCGGCGAGCCGGCATACCACTGATAGGCGCCAAGCCCGGCGGCGAGCACGATCAGCGCCAGCAGCGCATAGAGCCAGCCGCGCCGGCGCGACTTGCGCAGACCCGTCTTGTCGAGCCCGAGCGCCGTCTCGATGGCGGAATCCGATTCCGTCTTTGGCAGATTGACAATCTGGTCCACGCTGGACCCCTATAATGCGTAATGTCCCTATCTGTGCACAGATCAGGCTTACTGGTTCAAATATCAAATTAAATTTCGCCCATGTTGGGATTGAGGCAGGAATGAAAACCCGGAATTACTTGCTTTACGATGTGTTTACGACCGAGCGTCTGGCCGGCAATCCTTTGGCCGTCGTGCTGGACAGCAAGGGGTTGGACACGGCCGCGATGCAAGCCATCGCGCGCGAATTCAACCTGTCGGAATCGGTTTTCGTGCTGCCGCCGGACAATCCCAAGCATAAAAACCGTATCCGTATCTTCACGCCCGACTATGAAATGCCGTTCGCTGGCCACCCAACAGTCGGTTCGGCGATCGCGCTGGCCGAACTGGCGGAAGAGGGCGGCGCCGGCATCTTCGTGCTGGAGGAAAACATCGGCCCGGTGCGTTGCGCCGTCAGCAAGCACGATGGCGCGACCTTTGCCGAGTTCGACCTGGCAAAGCTGCCGGAGCCGCTGAAGCTCGAGGCCGATCCGGAGGCGATTGGAGCTGCCCTTGGCCTGGCGCCGCACGAGATCGGCTTCGAGAATCACCGCGTCGCGTTCTGGTCGGCTGGGGTGCCCTACGTCACCATTCCGGTTGCCAATCTCGAGGCGGCGGGGCGAATCCGGCTGGACAACCAGGCCTGGTCGGAACTGGCGCCGCGCAAGAGCGACTGGGCCTTCGCCAGTCCCTATGTCTATTGCCGCGAGACGGTGAACCATGAGAGCGCCTTCCATGTGCGCATGATCGTGCCCGGCACACCGTCCTATGAGGATCCGGCAACCGGCTCGGCGGCGGCGGCCTTTGCCGGCGCCATCATGCATTTCGACGCGCCGACCGACGGCGTTTCGCAGCTGTGGATCGAGCAGGGGCTGGAGATGGGCCGGCCATCGCGCATCCGCCTCGAACTGACCGTGGAAGGCGGAAAACTGGCCTCGGCGCGCATTGGCGGCAATGCCGTCAAGGTGGCGGAAGGCAGGCTTTTCGTCTGATCGCGATGAGCTGAAAGCGATTTGTCGGGAAATGACTCCGGCAGGGCTGGACAGGACGGATGGTGGCGGCTATATGCCCGCCAACGCCGGTTTTTGCCGGCCGAGTGGGTGCGTAGCTCAGTTGGTAGAGCAGCTGACTCTTAATCAGCGGGTCCACAGTTCAATCCTGTGCGCACCCACCAAATTCCTAGAAGAGTTGGTGGAAGACCCTGAAAGCGAGACGCGTTTGACCGTGTCTCGGGCCAATGGTCTGGCCTCGATGTTTAACCAGCAATGGTGGGCCTCGAGCGATCTAACCGCGTCGAGAAATGCGGCTCAGAAACCTGCCGAATCGAAATGCAATACTTTCTTTCGCGCTCGCAGTTTCGTTGACATCAACTCCACTTTCCCCGCCTGAGAAATCGCTGATGAGCCACCAGAAGAAGACCAGGAAGACAACGAAAATGCCGGTATCGATCGGGCCATGACTTGAATAGCTGCTGTGATGGAGTACAGCGGCGACCGCCCCGGCGATAAACACTGCAGCTGCGGCAGGATGAAGTTTCTTCATCTGCAAGATATATTTTAGAAACCCGGCCTTTGGAAGACACCGGCGAGCTACTTTTCCCATGGCTTGTATGTCTTGAGCAGGGAAACTGACGATTACTTCTCCGACACACCAGCCTCGGCAAAACTCGCCATGCGGGCATGGCATTCCAGCGCCGAACGGACGATGTTGACGGCGAGGCAGGCGCCGGAACCTTCACCGAGCCGCATGCCGAGATCGAGCAACGGCGGCAGGCCGAGGGCTTCGAGCAGGCCGCGGTGGCCGGATTCTGCCGAAACGTGCGCGGCAATTGTGTGGGCGAGCCCGGTAGGATGCAGCTTGGCCAGCGGAGCTACGGCGGCGGTGCAGACGAAGCCGTCGAGCAGCACGGGTATGCCCAGATGGCGGGCGGCCAGCGTGGCGCCGAAGATGGCGGCGAGTTCGCGGCCACCGAGCGCGGCAGCGATAGCAAGCGGATCGGCAAGGGCGGAGGCATGGCGCTTCAGGCCGGCTTCGATGGCGACCACCTTGCGCTTCAAGCCGGCGTCGTCGACGCCGGTACCGCGCCCGGTCCATTTTTCAGCACCACCGCCGAACAGCGCCGCCGTAATGGCGGCGGCCGGCGTGGTGTTGCCGATGCCCATCTCGCCGAAGCAGATCAGGTCGAGGTCTTTCGTCACGGCATCATAGCCGACCGAGACGGCCGCGAGAAATGCCTTGTCGTCCATCGCCGGTACTTGTGTGAAGTCGCCGGTCGGATGATCGAGATCGAGCGGAATGACGTCGAGTTCGGCGCCAGCCATACGGGCGAGCTGATTGATGGCGGCACCGCCGCCGGCGAAATTCGCCACCATCTGCACGGTGACCTCAGAAGGATAGGCCGACACGCCTTGCGCGGTGACGCCATGGTTGCCGGCGAAGACGAAGACTTTTACGCGGTCGAGTTTTGGCATGTCGCGGCCCTGCCAGCGCGCCAGCCAGGCGGCGATCGTCTCCAGCCGGCCAAGGCTGCCTTGCGGCTTGGTCAGCGTGTCCTGGCGACGGGCGACCGCATTGGCAGCGGCATCGCTGCCGGCCGGGAGGTCGAGGCAGGCGGCGCGCAATTCATCGAGCGATTTGAATGGCATGGGGGCAAAGTCTCCGAAAGAGAATCAGGTCAAAGGGAATCAGGAAAGGGCTACGGAAGCGACGAGAAGCACCGCGATTTCGCTCGCCTGCTGCAAGGCGCCGATCGTGTCGCCGGTCTGGCCACCGATCTGGTTGAGGCAAAGGGCGCGGAACGCGGCAAACAAAAGGCCAAGCAGGATGAGCGCAAAAATGGCGCCTCCCAGCCCGAGCAGGAGCAGCGGGATCGCACCGACCACGGTGCCGGCCATGGCGGTTTCCTGCGAAACCGTGCCTGCGTCGGCCGAGAGGCCGTCGATCCGCGCCGGGGGCAAGAGATGCATGAAGGCGCCGAGCATACCGCGTGAGGCCGCATGTGCAGCCACGAGTGCGAAGAGGGCCTGTGTGGGATCGACGAATTCCGAAAGTGTGCTCCAGCGGATCAGCAGCGACAGAGCCAGCGCCGCGGCACCATAGGCGCCGATGCGGCTGTCGCGCATGATCTCGAGTTTCTTGCCGCGCGACTTGCCGCCGCCAAAGCCGTCGGCGACGTCGGACAGCCCATCTTCATGCAGGCAACCGGTGGTGAGCAGGGTAGCCACCAGGGCAAGGGCGGCTGCCGGCCCCATGGCAAGGCCAAACCGTTCCGCCGTGGCAAAGACGATGGCGCCGATCAGGCCGACGACGAGGCCGGCGACCGGTGCGGCCCAGATCGCCGCGGCAAGGCTGCGGCCGCGAAAATCGAAGGCAGGCAGCGGCAGCCTGGTGAAAAAGACCAGGCAAAGTGCGATGTCGTCGACGACTTGCCGGGGCGACAGACTGATGTTCTTCAGCTTCATGCTCTAGCCCCTCGCAATGGCGTGGAAGAAGGTGCCGCTGACATGGCCGCGCCGATAGCCTGAGGCGCCGATCGGATTGCCTTGGCCGTCGGCTAGGTCGGCCAGCGGCTCGTCGTTGCCTGTTGCCGTCATCTGCGCATAGTGGAATTCGTGGCCGCGGATCAGCGCGCCAGCTAAGCCCAGCGGACAATCAGCACGCAACCGGGCCTCCCGGTAGCCGAGGTTCATCTTGCGCTTGGCGAAGCTGGTGGAATGGCCGAGCAGGCCGAGCATCGCATGCGTTTCGCCGGAGGCGTCCTCCAGCGCTTCGCCAAGCACCATGAAGCCGCCGCACTCGCCATGGATGGGCTTCGTCGCGGCAAAACGCTCCATCCCGGCGCGGAAAGTCGCCGCGGCTGCGAGCCGGCCGGCGTGAAGCTCGGGATAGCCGCCGGGTAGCCAGCAGACGTCGCAATCCTCATCGGGTGCTTCGTCGGCGAGCGGCGAGAACGGGACAATTTCGGTACCCGCCTTGCGCCAGTAGGCGGCGACATGCGGATAGAGGAAGGTGAAGGCGGCATCTTCGGCCAGCGCGATGCGTTGACCGGGCGGTGCCAGCGCGTCGTCGAAGCCGCCCGACGCCGGGGTGAGGGGTGTCGCCAGGGCCATGATGGCATCGAGATCGAGCGACTTTTCCGCCATATCGGCAAGCCGGTCGAGATGCGCCATCAGGTCGTCATATTCGCCGGCCTGGACGAGGCCGAGATGGCGCTCGGGCAGGTTCAGGGTCGGATCGCGCAGGATGGCGCCGACGACCGGCAGGCCGATCGCCTCGATGGCGTCGCCGGACAGCCGGCGGTGCCGCTCGCTGCCCAGCCGGTTGAGCACGACACCGGCCATGCGCACATCCGGATCATAGGTGGCAAAACCCTTGGCGACGGCGGCCGCCGTGGTCGACTGGCCGGACACGTCGAGCACCAGCAACACCGGCAGACCGTAGAGGCGGGCGAGGTCGGCTGCCGAACCGGTGCGCCCCGGCGAGGCCGGAATGCCGTCGAACAGGCCCATGGCGCTTTCAAGGACGACGAAATCGGTATCGTCAGCTGCTTGCGCGGCAAGCGCATTGAGCAGCGATGGCGGCATCGCCCAGCTGTCGAGATTGACGCCGGAAAGCCCGGTGGCTGCGGTGTGGAAGCCGGGGTCGATATAGTCGGGGCCGGATTTGGCACCGCGCACTTTCAGGCCGCGCCGGGTCAACGCGCGCAGGATGCCGATGGTGACGCTGGTCTTGCCGGAGCCCGAACGCGGCGCGCCAATGATGATCGCGCGAGCCGTCATGCGCCCCCCGCCAGTGCCGCGCGCATGGCGACGATGCCGCCGACGATGATCAGCGCCGGCGAGGCAAGACCGGCGGCGGCCGCTTCCTCGGCAATGGTGGCGAGCGTGGCGACGACGGTCCGCTCCTGCGGCGTCGTCGCGGCGACAATCACCGCCGCCGGTGTCGACGGCGCCAGCCCGCCGTCCAGCAGTGCGGCTGCTATCAGCGGCAGATTGGCCATGCCCATATAGACGACGACAGGTTGGCCGGTGCGGGCGATTGCCGCCCAGTCGATATCGTCATCGGTGCCGGCAGCGTGGCCGGTGGCCAGGATCACGGCCTTGTTGATGCCGCGCATGGTGGCCGGGATGCCGGCGGCGGCCAGCGCGCTGAGCCCCGAGGTCAGGCCGGGCAGGACGCGGAACGGGATGGCTTCCCGCGCCAGCGCCAGAGCCTCTTCACCGCCACGGCCAAAAATATAGGGATCGCCGCCCTTCAGCCTGACGACGCGACGGCCAGCGCGCGCCAGCCGCACCAGCAACGCGGTGATGTCGTCCTGTTTCATCGACGGTTTGCCGCCGCGCTTGCCGGCAAAGAAAAGCTCGGCATTTTCGGCAACGGCGACGACATCCGATGAGACCAGCGCGTCGTAGACCAATGCATCCGCCTCGGCCAAAGCCGCCAGCACTTCCAGCGTAAGGCAGCCGGGGTCGCCGGGACCGGCGCCGGCCAGCCAGACATGACCCGGCTCCAGCCGGCGCGGCTTGAAATTCAGCCGGGACAAGGCTTTTTCGAGCGTGGCGTTTTCGCCGTTGTTTTTGGTGCTGCCGCTCACAATCCGTCCCGTCCGCGAAAACGCCGCTGGTAATGGGCGTCGTACAATGAACTTTCGCCAAAACCTTCCGCTGCCAGCGAGCGGCCGACAAAGATGATCGCCGTGCGCTCCATCGGGTCGGCGGCGAGCAGCGCTTCGATGGTCGCCAGCGTACCGGTCAGCACCCGCTCGTCCGGCCAGGAGGCGCGGAAGACGATCGCCACCGGGCAGTCGCCGCCATAATGCGGCGTCAGTTCGGCGACGACGCGGTCGATGGCGTGGATGGCCAGATGAATGGCGAGCGTGGCGCCGGTGCGGCCAAAGCCGGCCAGCGTTTCGCCGGGCGGCATCTTCGAGGCGCGGCCGGAGATGCGGGTCAGCACCAGGCTTTGCGCGACTTCGGGAATTGTCAGCTCGCGGCGAAGTGCGGCGGCGGCGGCGGCGAAGGACGGCACGCCCGGCGTCAGCGTGTAGGGAATACCGTGCTTTTCCAGCCGGCGGATCTGCTCGGCCACGGCGCTCCACACCGACAGGTCGCCGGAATGCAGGCGGGCGACATCATGGCCAGCCTTGTGCGCCGCGACATACTCGGCCTCGATCTCGTCGAGTGACATCGGCGCGGTGTCGATCAGTTTCGTTCCGGGTGCGCAGTGCTGCAGCAATTCGGGCGCGACAATCGAGCCGGCATGAAGGCAGACCGGGCAGTTTGCCAAGAGCCTCGCGCCGCGCAGCGTGATGAGGTCGGCGGCACCTGGACCGGCGCCGATGAAATAAACGGTCATGGCGCGTCTCCGCTGACAGCGATGGCGCAGGTGACGGAGCCGAGCACCGTGCGGGGGCCGAGCAGTTTTGCACCGGCACCGGCGACAGCAAGGGCGGCCGCCTCGGAGACCGATGGCGTGCCGGCCAGATCCTGCGACAGGTCGGAATGGCTGAGCGTGTCCGGCGAGGCGGCCCGAAGTGCTGAGTCATCGACGACAATGACCGGAAGACGCAGCGCGCGGCCAGCGGCAGGGATCGCTTCTTCATCCTTCTTGAGCGCAGCGGTCGCCAATGCAGAAAGCGCCGTCATCGCCAGCCCATGCGCTTCCAGGGCGGTTTCTATCGCGGCAAGCACGTCCCCGACGCTCACGCCTTTTCGGCTGCCGATGCCCGCGACCATCATGGCTTGACCCAGCTCCATTGGGTGACCGGCATGGCCGGCCGCCATGCCTGCATCGAGCCGACGGGCGAAGCGCGAGATATGGCGATCCGGGTAAGGTCGCCGCCGAGCTTCGTATGCTGGGCAAGAAGCAGGGCTTCCATCTCCAGCGTCACCGCATTGGCAACGAGGCGGCCGCCGGCGCGCAAGGCCCTGATGGCGGCGTTCAACACGCCGGCATCGCTGCCGCCGCCGCCGATGAAAATCGCGTCAGGCGTGTCCAGCCTGGCAAGCACCTTGGGCGCGCTGCCTTCCACCACGACAAGGCCGGGAACGCCACAGGCGGTGGCGTTGCGGCCAATGCGGGCGGCGCGGATCGGATCGGCCTCGATGGCGATGGCGCGCATCGAGGGGTGGGCCAGCATCCATTCGATGCCGATGGAACCGGAGCCGGCGCCGATGTCCCACAGCAATTCGCCACGCCTCGGCGCCAGTGCCGACAGGGTGACGGCGCGGATTTCGCGCTTGGTGATCTGGCCGTCATGGTCGAACAGATGATCGGCAAGGCCTGATGTGAGTGGCAGCACGCGTGCTTGCGGGCTAGGATCAATCTCGATAGCCAGCACGTTGAGTGGATTGATGTTTTCGAGGTCGAAGGAGTCGGCGCGGGCCGTGCGCCGACTCTCGTTTGGCCCGCCCAGCGCCTCCAGGACAGTCAGCCGCGACGCGCCGAAGTCGAGTTCCGTGAGCAGGCGGGCGATTGCCGTAGGGGCTTCAGCATCCGAGGTCAGCGCCAGGATGCGCGCGTTCGGCTGCAATAGCGGCCGGATCAGGTCGAGCGGCCGGCCATGCAGCGAGACGGTATCGATATCCTGCAGCGCCCAGCCAAGCCGCGCGGCCGCCAGCGAAACGGCCGACGGGGCGGGGATGACATGCATCTCCCGGGGCTTGACCTTGCGGGCGAGGGTGGCGCCGACGCCGTGGAAGAACGGATCGCCGGAGGCCAGCACACAGACGTTTCTGCCGGCAAGCGCCAGCACGTCGGCCATCTCGGCATCGAAAGGAACCGGCCATGGGCGCGCTTCGCCCTTGGCGAAGGAAGCGACAAGCGCCAGGTGCCGCTTGCCGCCGAAGATGATCTCCGCCTGCGCAATCCGCTGCTTGGCCTCGTCGCCGAGACCCGCTAAACCGTCCTCGCCGATACCGACGATGGTGAGCCATCTTGAGGTGAGCTTGGCGCCGCGCGGACCCTTAGCAGGCATGATGACCCACCGCATTCTGATCCTCGGCGGTACCACGGAAGCCCGTCAACTGGCTGGAAAACTGATCGTGCGCGCCGATTGCTCGGTCACGCTGTCGCTGGCCGGGCGCACCGAAAGCCCGGTCGCACAGGGCGTGCCGGTGCGAACCGGAGGCTTTGGCGGCGCCGACGGGCTGGCTGCCTATCTGCGGGAGATGAGCGTCGACCTGCTGATCGATGCCACGCATCCTTATGCGGCGCAGATCTCCGCCAATGCCGCGCAAGCCGCGCGCGTTGCCGGCGTGCCGATCCTTGCCCTGCGGCGCCCTGGCTGGGAGCCTGTCGAAGGCGACCGCTGGACGCTGGTCGATACGTTTGGCGATGCCGCGCAAGCGCTTGGATCCGCGCCGCGCCGCGTTTTTCTGGCGCTGGGCCGGCAAGAGGTCGCCGCCTTTGAAGCCGCGCCCCAGCACCACTATCTCATTCGCAGTGTCGATCCGGTCGAGCCCACGCTGGCCGTGCCTGGTGCCGAATATCTGTTGGCCCGTGGCCCGTTTCGCGAGCCCGATGAGCGCGCGCTGCTCGAAAAGCATCGCATCGATGTCGTCGTGTCCAAGAACAGTGGCGGCGCGGCCACCTACGGCAAGATCGCTGCAGCGCGAGCGCTTGGCCTCGACGTGGTCATGGTCCGACGGCCTGATCTGCCGGAGGTGCCTTCGGCTGAAACCGTCGAACAGCTCGCCGCCATTGTTGATCAATTTGGGGTCGATCATTTTGTCGAGCCCGCTGCCGAACGCGGCGTGTAGACCAGCGCCGGCTTCTCCGCGCGCCTGATGATCCGGGTTTCCGGCGAACCGATGATGATGCAGGTCGCCATGTCGGCCTTTTCAGCTTCGACATCGGCCAGCAGGTAGACCTCGATACGCTCGTCCGGGCGGCCGGCGGCGCGGCCGAAAATCACCGGCGTGGTGCCCGGCAGGATCGCGGTCAGGCATTCGAAAGCGCGGCCAAGCTGCCAGGGGCGCGCCTTGCTGATCGGGTTGTAGAGCGCGATGACGAAGCCGGCGCCGGCCGCTGCCAGCAGGCGCAGTTCGATCAGCTCCCACGGCTTCAGATTGTCGGACAGCGAGATGGCACAGAAATCATGGCCAAGCGGGGCGCCGATGCGGGCGGCAACCGCGAGCATTGCGGTGATGCCGGGCACGACAGCAACATTGACCGTGCGCCATTCGGCCGGGCCGGCCTCGATCGCCTCGCAGACGGCAGCCGCCATGGCGAACACGCCGGGATCGCCACCAGAGACGACGGCGACATCGTGGCCTTCGGCCGCCTTGATCAACGCATCCTTGGAGCGGGCGAGTTCCTCGCGATTGTCGGAAGCGACGCGGGTCTGGTCCAGCCGTAGCTCGAGCCGGTCGAGATAGGGTTTGTAGCCGTAGAAGAATTTGGCCTCGGCGACAGCGCGGCTGGCTTCCGGCGTGACCTGATCGGCATTGCCAGGGCCGAGGCCAATGACTGTGAGACGGCCGCTCATGCTTCGCCTCCCAAAGCGACCGGGCGGCCGGACCAGCCGGCGACCAGCACGATGGCAAAATAGGGGGCCTTGTCGTCTTGTTTGTCGGCAAGCTTCATGGACACACTGCCAGCCATGGTGCCGCGCTCGACATAGACGGCGCGCGTCAGCTTGCCGGTCGCTTCCAGCGCCCGCCTGATCTTGGGCAGGTTGCGGCCGACCTTCATGATGACGGCGGCATCGGTGTCGGCCAGCCGACGGGTCAGCTCGAACTCGCTCATCGTGCCAGGCAGCACCGTCAGCACGTCGTCGCCCTGGACGATCGGAACACCAGTCTGCGACCAGCAGCCGGACATGGCGGTGATTCCGGGAATGACTTCTGTGGGAAAACGATGGGCGAGGCGCACGTGCAGATGCATGTAGGAGCCGTAGAAAAGCGGGTCGCCCTCGGACAGGACGGCAACCATTCTGCCTGCCTGAAGGTGTTCGGCGACCTTGTCGGCGGACTCCTCGTAGAAAGCCGTGATCTGCGAGCGGTAGTCGTCGTGATCCTTGTCGATTTCGGTGGTGACGGGATAGAGCAGCGGCAATTCCGTCATTTCGGGCCGGAATTGCGCTTCGACGATGGCGCGCGCGTTGCTGTTGTTGCCGCGCTTGGCGAAATAGGCCACGACATCGGCCTCGGCCAGGGCCCGCGCGGCCTTCAGCGTCAGCAGTTCGGGGTCGCCGGGACCGGTGCCGACGCCGAAGAGACGACCTTTGACAAGCGCGTTCACAGGCCCGGCCTCGCCAATGAATTGAGCGCTGCGGCGGTCATGGCGCTGCCGCCAAGCCGGCCGCGCACGATGGCGTAGGGCACGCCATAGGAATTCTCGGCCAAAGCATCCTTGGATTCAGCGGCGCCGACGAAGCCGACCGGCATGCCGACGATGGCCGCCGGCTTCGGCGCGCCGTCGCGCAGTTTTTCCAGGAGATAAAACAGTGCGGTCGGTGCATTGCCGATGGCGACCACCGAACCGGCCATGCGTTCGCCCCACAGGTCGATCGCGGCGGCGGAGCGGGTGTTGCCGATCTCCTTGGCGATGTCGTGGGTGCGCGGGTCGCGCAAGGTGCAGATCACCTCGTTGCCGGCCGGCAACCGGGCGCGGGTGACGCCATGCGAGACCATTTCCGCGTCGCAGAAAATCGGCGCGCCGGCCGCCAAAGCGGCGCGCGCGGCGGCAACGAAATTGGCGGAGAAGACGAAATGGCTTGATGCTTCGACCTGGCCGCAGGCATGGATCATGCGGACGGCGACATCGGCCTCGGCTTCGGAGAAGCGCGACAGATCAGCTTCGGCGCGGATGATGGCGAAGGAGCGTTCGTAGATCGCCGTGCCGTCATGGATATAGTCGTAGGCGGCCATGCTCATTCCTGTTGGTAAGTTCGGGCCTGTTGGTAAGTTCGGGCCTGTCGGTAAGCCTCGGCGATACCGGCCGGCCCGAGCCTTGTCAGGCAAGCGGCGGCGGTTTCGCCTTGATATCGTGCGCTGCGGATCATTGCCGCGACGCGGCTGATGCCGCGCGCGGCGTCATAGCCCGGCCTGTAGCCGGCAGGAAGAGCCTTTGCCGTCGCGTTCACGACAAGTCCGGCTCCGTTTTCGCCGCCGACTATTGTTAGCGCCGCCGGGCCAGGGTGCGCACAGCCCTTGGCGCAGCCGGAAATGTGCAGGGTGAAGTCTGGGATGTCGGCTATTTCAGCCGCGATCGTCTCGGCAATGTCGCGCGTGGCGATGCGGCCGGAGGCGCAGGCTGGTGTGCCCGGGCAAGCGGCAATGCGCGTGCGCGGGTCGGCGGGGGAGGTGACGAAGCCGAGGGTGGCGGCGGTGTGCTGGAGGGGTTGGTTGGCGCGCGTCGGCTGACCGAGGAAAAGCAGGGCACGGCCGGGGGCGAGGCGGATTTCGGCTGTGCCGAGGGTGAGGGCGTGTTGCGCGAGGTCAATGATCTTGTCTGCTGGCATGCTGCCATAGGGGAGGGCGATGCCGAGGGCTTCGGTGTTGCTCAGATCGAAAAGGCCAATTGGCCGGCGATTGCGCTCTACGACGCCCCCCTCTGTCCTGCCGGACATCTCCCCCACGAGGGGGGAGATTGCTCCTTCATGCCTGCTTTCGCCAATTTCCACGGCTGAAGAGGGAAAGCCGACGCCGGAGCTGCCCATCTCCCCCCTCGTGGGGGAGATGTCCGGCAGGACAGAGGGGGGCGCCACAGAGTGCCAGCCTGCCAAGGATGTCAGCTGCCTCTCTGACAAATCCCTCGCATGAGCGTCGCGGCCTTTCTCGGCAACCATCCTCAGCGTAGCCACAGCGATATCGCGCGCAGCATCGTCTTCTACGATGACGAGCGGCCTTGCGTTCTGCCCGTCACCCGCGACAGACACCCGCCACCGAACTCCCGCATCGGTCCGCATCGCAACAAGCCTGATATCGGCCGTCACCGAATCCAGCCCAAGCTGCCCGCCGCCATCCACGACAACCGAAACCTTCGGCCCCAGCCTTGCCGTCAGCCCAGCTTCTTCGACCGCCACCCTCATCCATTCCGCCAAAGGCCGGGGATCGGCAATCTCTTGCGGGTCGATGCCGGCCAGCGGCCCAGTCTCTACAGGCACGCCGGTGCGCACCGCGATACCCAGCGCATCGACCTCCGCCGCCAGCACGCTCGCACTTTCCGCCGTCAGGCCGCGTATCTGCAGGCTGCCGCGCGCGGTCACTTCCATGATGCCGTTGCCATGCCGCAAAGCGGATTCGGCTATCCCGATCAAAAGCTTGGGCGACAATCCTCCAGAAGATAGATCTCCCGCGACTGGGTTGAGCCGCACCAGCAGGCCGTCGCCGGTCTGCATCGGCGCTGACAGGGCCGGACAAGCGCCGCGGCGTGAGAAGGCGTTCATGCCGCCACCCCAAGCGCTTCTGCCTCGGCAATCAAGGCCGTAAGATCGTCGTCGATGGAATTGCGCAGGGGATGCCAGAGGCCACGCCGGCGCGCCGACAGGAAGCGCTCGGCGATGACTTTCGCAGCGGCGGGGTTCTCGCGCAGGATGAAGGCGCGGACAGCCGGATTGCCGAGATAGGCGTCATGCACGGCCTCGATCAGCGTGCCCGATATCGCATGCGTGGTTTCGGCAAAACCAACCAGCCGGTCGACGGTTTCGGCGAATTCGGAGGCGCCGCGCGGGCCGTGGCGCATCTGGCCTGCAATGAAGCGTGGATTGACGGCGCGGGCGCGAACCACCCGCGATACGGCCTCGCCGACCGAGCGCGGCTTCGGCCTCTGTGGGTCCGTGGTGTCGAGCACGATGACGTCGGCATTTCTGCCGAGGGCCGCCAGGGCTGCCGAAAAGCCGCCGATGAAGGCGACGTCGGCGGAGCCTTCGAGGATGTCTCGGCCGGGATCGTCGCCGGTGTGGACGAGAAGATCGGCCTCGGCGATGCGACCCTCGAAGGCGCCGGGCGCGGAGACGCCTTCGCCTTCCGCGCCGCCATAGGCGTGCGATGTGGCGTCGAGATAGGCGCGGCCGATTTCTTCGCGCGCCGCCCAGTCGCCGGAGGACATGAGATGCTCGACGCCGGCGCCATAGGTGCCGGGCGAGGTGCCGAAGATTCGCGGGCTGACCTTGCCGTCAGTGCGGGTCCTCGCCGCGAGCGGGTTTTCCGAATCGTCCTCGTCGCGCGCGGCAACCGCGTTGGCGGCGGCATCGATCAGCGCGATCTGGGTCGGGAACATGTCGCGGAACAGACCGGAGATACGCCAGGTGACGTCGACGCGTGGCCGTCCTAGTGCTGCCGGCGGCAGCACCTCGATGCCGGTGATGCGACCGGTCGCCGAATCCCATTGCGGCCGGCAGCCCATCAGCGCCAACCCTTGCGCGATCTCCTCGCCGCCGGTGCGCAGCGAGGCCGAGCCCCAGAGGTCGATGACCAGCGAGCGCGGCCAGTCGCCATGCGACTGCATATAGCCGCGCACGACTTCTTCGGCAGCCACCCTGCCGAGATCATAGGCGGTCGGCGTCGGCATGGTGCGCGGGTCCGACGTGAACAAATTGCGGCCGGTGGGCAATACGTCCGAGCGTCCGCGCGCGGGTGCGCCGGCCGGACCGGCCTTGACGTGGCGGCCATCGAGCGCGGCGAGCAGCGCCGTCTTCTCCGAATCAGCGCTTTGGCGGCGCATGGCGTCGGGCTCGTTCTCGGGGGCGCGGCCATAGATATGCAGCCCGTCCTTGATGGCGAAGTCCTTGAGGTCGCAGAGCCAGGCATCGATGCGGCGCAACGCTTCGTCGGGCGCGTCGGTCGTGGCGACGCCGGCTTCGGTGGCGAGGCCGGTCTTTTGCGCGGTTTCGACGATCAGCTTGGCCAGACGGTCGCGGCGGCGGCGGTCGAGCCCGTCGGCCTGGGCGTATTCGTCGACCAACCGCTCGAGCTTGTGCTGGTTCTCGTCCAGCCCGGCACCGGTCAGCGGCGGCGGCAGATGGCCAAGGGTGACGGCGGCAATGCGCCGCTTGGCCTGCGCCGCTTCGCCGGGGTTGGAGACGATGAACGGATAGATGACGGGTAATGCGCCGGTGACGATCTCGGGAAAGCAGTTTTGGCTGAGCGCAACCGTCTTGCCAGGCAGCCATTCCAGCGTGCCATGCGCGCCGACATGGACCAGCGCGTGGATGCCGAGCGATTTGCGCAGCCACAGGCCAAAGGCGATCAGCGCATGGCGCGGCGGCAGTGTCGGGTCGTGATAGTCGGCGCGGCGGTCGGCGGAGCGGCCGCGGTCGGGGGCGAGGGCCACGGTGACGTTGCCGAAGATGGCGGCGCGGAAGGGGAAACTTCGGCGCGAGGCGCCCCCCTCTGTCCTACCGGACATCTCCCCCTCAAGGGGGGAGATCGGCAGTTTCAACGCTCCGCCCCCTCCCGCAACATTGGAGGTTGGCGAAACAGGCAATGGCAGCGCAATCTCCCCCCTTGAGGGGGAGATGTCCGGTAGGACAGAGGGGGGTGCCTCGCGCAAACCTGTCTCGCCTTCGGCCTCGCCCCAAGCGGCTTCTACGGCTGTGATTGCCTCGGCGGGTAATTCTTTTGAGAACCCGACATAGTCTTCCAGCCCCAGTCCTTCGCCGCTCCGCGCCAGCAAATCCAGCAACCCACGCGGTGTCTCCGGAATCCCGTCAACCCCATAGCCCTGTTCCCTCAGGTCATGCAGCATCGCCAGCACGCTGGACGGCACGTCGAGGCCGACGGCGTAGCCGGTGCGGCCAGGGGCGCTCGGATAATCCGGGATCAGGATGGCGAGCTTGCGCTCGGCACGTGGCGTCTGCTGCAGGCGGATAAAGGCCGCGACGCGGTCAGCCACCTGCGCGACACGATCGGGTTCCGGCCGGTTGGCGAAGGCGCGATGACCGAGTGCCGGATCGACCTCGCTCTCGCCCTTGAAGGAAATCGCGCCGGCGAGGATGCGGCCGTCCAGTTCGGGCAGCACGACATGCATGGCGAGGTCGGCGGGCGCCAGGCCGCGCTGGTTGTTTTCCCAGATATCGCGGCGGGTGGTGGCGACGATGACCTGGAAGACGGGCACGCCGGCGCGGTCGAACAGGGTTTCGATGCCGGGCTCCGCGCCGGATGCGAAAGCGGTCGCGGTGATGATGGTGGCGGGTTTCAGCGCGGCTAGCGCTGTTTCGACAAAGGCGAGTGACGTTGGGTCTTTGAGGCTGGAGACGAAGATAGGCACGGGAATCATGCCGCGCTGCCGCAGCGCCTCAAAAAGCGCATCGATGGGCGCGACATCGGCGGCCAGCAGCATCGAACGGTAGAACAGGATAGGCACGACTGGGGCGTTGACGTTGTCAACGTCGAGTTCCGTCACACCCCCCTCTGTCCTGCCGGACATCTCCCCCGCAAGGGGGGAGATTGCTTTGTCATCGATGATTTCGCCAATTGTCGAGGTTGTAGATGCCTCAGTTTCCAATGAAGCGAGAGAAGCGCCGGCTTTGATGAAGTCCGATCTCCCCCCTTGCGGGGGAGATGTCCGGCAGGACAGAGGGGGGTGTGAAGGAACGCCAACATTCGATGCGTCCGGCTTCTCCACAACTCCGCGTGCGGGCTCGTAAAACCCAGCCTTCGGGACCGCGACCGGCTCGACGACAGGCTCATCCTGTCCCGCCAGCCGGTGCACCAGCGCGCTCATATTCGCCGGGCCGCCCTCGCGGAAATAGTCGAGCAGACCGTCCAATTCCTCGCGCTGCAGCGTCGAGGCTTCGATCAGCCTTAGGTCCTCGTCGCGGCATTCGCCGGGCAGCAGAGCCAGTTTTATACCGTGTTCGCGGGCGATCGAGGCAAGCTGGTCGCAGCCGTAGCGCCACCAGTCGTAGCCGCCGAGGATGCGGACGAGGATGATCTTGGCGTGGCGGGCGACGCTGTCGACCCAGAGGTCGACGGACATGGGATGGCGCAGATCACGCAGGGCGGCCAGCCGCATCGAGGGCAGGCGGCCGGCGTCGGCCTTCCACGCGGCCGCAAGGCCGGCAAGGTCGCTGTCGGTGAAGGACAAGGCCACGATATCCGCCGGCGTCTGCCGCAGATCGACCGGCTCGGCGAGATCGTCGAGCGAGGCGGATGTCGTGGTGAGGATGTGCATCGCAACCCGGGTCCGAAATCAGCCGGCGAGTATACGCTCGATCGCCGGTCGGTTCAGCCCCTTGAGGCCGATGACGACAAGGCGCGAGCGACGGTCGTCCTGCGCCGTCCAGGCGCGGTCATAGTAATGGTTGACGCGCGGCCCGACGGCCTGCAGCAGCAGCCGCATCGGCTTGCCGCCGACCTCGACGAAGCCTTTCACACGCAGCACGTTCTCTTCCTCGGCAGCCGTGGCGACGCGTTTCGCCAATTCGTCCGGATGGGCGATCGAGGCAATGTCGACGATGAACGTATCGAAGTCATCATGCTCATGGTCGAAGGCGCCGTCATGATGGGACTTGCGGTTTTCGATGTCGTCCTCGACGGCGAGACCGAGGCCGAGCAGTACGGAGGGATCGACCTTGCCATGCGACGTCGGCACGATCTTCACCGCGCGGGCGGAGTGTTCGCCAATGATGGCGTTGGCGCGGGCGGTGCCGGCGGCGTCCATCAGGTCGCTCTTCGACAGGATGATCAGGTCGGCGCAGGCGATCTGGTCCTCGAACACTTCTTCTACCGGATCGTCATGATCAAGCGTCTCATCCTTAGCGCGCTGCGCCTGCAAGGCGTCCATGTCGTTGGCGACGCGTCCCTCGGCCAATGCCGGCCCGTCGACCACGGCGATGACGCCATCAACGGTCACGCGGCTTTTCACGCTCGGCCACTGGAAAGCCTGGACCAGCGGCTTGGGCAAAGCGAGGCCGGAAGTCTCGATCAGGATGTGGTCGACCTTCGGAGTCAGCGCGAGGATCTGGTCGAGCGCCGGCACGAAATCATCGGCGACGGTGCAGCAGATGCAGCCATTGGCCAGTTCGACGATGTTTTCCTCCGGGCAGGTGTCGATGCCGCAGCCCTTCAGGATCTCGCCATCGATGCCGATGTCGCCGAATTCGTTGACGATGATGGCAATGCGCTTGCCGCCGGCGTTTTCCAGGAGATGGCGGACCAGCGTCGTCTTGCCGGCGCCGAGGAAACCGGTGACGACGGTACAGGGAACACGGGAGAGGTTGGCAGACGAATCTGGAGCGGTCATTTCAAGTCCTTCAACAGGTCGAGGGGAGGGATGCGGGCAACGAGGCCGCGCTTCAGGCTATCGGGACGGCCGCGCCATGGAATGAGTCCGTCCGTCGAGGTGGCGAAGAGTTTTGCGCCGGTGACGAGATCGGCGCCGCTGGTTGCCGTCAGATCGCCAAAGACGTAGCTCCAGCAGCCGTCGCGCAGGATGGCGGCGCTGAGACGACGCTTGCAATTGCCGAGGCATTCAACGCTGCGGATGCGAATATTGTCGCCAGATGCGGCGCGGCGCGTGTCGTCTGCCAGCAGTTCGCCGGCGCGGGGATGGGCGTCGGAGCCGGTCTCGTCGCGACAGGAGGCGCAGACGATCACGGTGACGCCGGCCAACGTATCATCATGGCCGGACGAAACATCCGCTGTGCCAGCCGAAAAACTGCTGTCGTGGTCCAAAGATCGCGCTCCTTGCCCGGAAACCCGCCGGGCGATCGGATTCTATAGTCGCAGACGGCAGGTCTCCTGGCTCGCGGGTCATCGCCTTGGGTAGCCGCCTTCCCGGGATCATCCCAGTGGCTTTCGGCCTTGGCTCTTCGCTTACAGTTGCGGGGACAGCCGCGGATTTGGGATTTCGTCCCGCACCGCATTCCCTCTTGGCTCCTCTCGTTGAAGAGAAGAGACCGTCTGTATCGGATTTAGGCTTTTGCAGGCGGCGGAGTCAACGCGAGCTTACGACACGGTCAGGTCGACCAACGCCGGACCCAAGTCACCAGCCGGTGTCACTTCGATGCGTTCGAGGCCGAGCCAGCCCTGCATCTGCTTCAGTTCTTCGTAGAGCTGAGCGGCAGTCTGTGGCGGCGCGTTGGGCTCGGCATAGGCCGCATGGACTCGCAGGATGCCGGCAGGCCGGTCCGCCTTGAGGTCCACGCGCGCCACGATCCGGTCGCCGAGCAGGAACGGCAGGACATAATAGCCGTATTGCCGCTTGTCGGCCGGCGTGTAGATCTCGATGCGGTAGTGGAAATCGAACAGCCGCTTCGTGCGCGAGCGTTCGAAGACGACCGGATCGAACGGCGCCAACAGGGCACGGGCCTCGATCTTTCGGGGCAGGCGGGCGTCCTTGTGAAGATAGGCGGGCTTGTCCCAACCTTCGACACGCACCGGCAACAGTTCGCCTGTTTCGACCAGTTCCTCCAGCCGGCCTTTCATATCGGCCGGCGACAGGCGGAAATAGTCGCGCAAATCGCCTGATGTCGCGATGCCATGGGCACGGGCGGAAATGCGCAGCAATTCCCGATGCGCGTCCTCGGCGGCGGGAACCGGCAGATCGAGGATCGCCTGCGGCAGCACGCGCTCGGGCAGGTCGTAGAAGCGTTCGAAACCGCGACGATGCGCCGTGGTGATGCGCCCGGCCCAAAACAGCCATTCGAAGGCGTGCTTGGCGTGGCTCCAGCCCCACCAGCCTCCGGAGCCCTTCTGGCCCTCAAGCGCGGAGGCGGCGATCGGGCCACGCTCGGCGACCTGGCGGTAGATCTCCTCGATATAGGCGGCGTGTTCGCGGCCCCATTTGGCGAGGCCGAGATACATCTCGTCGCCGCGCTCGGCGCGTTGCATGCGCCAGCGCATCAGCGGGTACGTCTCGACCGGCAGGAAGGAGGCTTCATGCGCCCAATATTCGAACACCGTGCGCTTGCGCGTGACGGCCGCGTTGTCGAGCAAGGCGAGTGGGTAGGGGCCAAGGCGCGAATAGAGCGGCATATAGTGAGCGCGCACCACCGCGCTGACGGAATCGATCTGCAGCAGGCCGGTGCGGGCCAATACACGGGCGAAGTGCCGGCGGTTCGGTGTGCCGATCGGGCGGGGATCGAGAAACCCTTGGGCGGCAAGCGCAATGCGCCGGGCCATGGGGAGCGAGATCTTTTCCTTCATGCAGGCGTCACTCTGAGGGTGATTTGATGGGGTGATTCCGGTTCATGCTAGCAGGGTTTTGGCGGCAACCATGTCAGGAGAGAAAAGTGGAGTAAAAAGCGAAGGAAATCAAACAGGAGCGGATCGGACCAGTTTGCCGCGATATGCCGTCCAGCACTGTGTTTTGAACAAGGTTTGACTTGCTTCGCTGGAAGTGCTGCGCTAACCCTCGCCGCGTTGCAGCATAGGCCCTTAAAACGGTTCAGCGGTTAAACTGTCACGCTTCCGCATTAGGGTCCGGTGCTGTAATCAACGTGGATTGGCGCCAACGGAAAGCCGAGTATGAACGCACTTCTAAGTTCGTATCTGCCCATCGTCCTGTTCATCGGCGTGGCGCTGGTTGTCGGCCTGGCGCTGCTGGCCGCACCTTTCCTGGTGGCTTACCGCAACCCCGATCCCGAAAAGCTTTCCGCCTACGAGTGCGGTTTCAACTCGTTCGACGACGCCCGCATGAAATTCGACATCCGCTTCTACCTGGTGTCGATCCTGTTCATCATCTTCGACCTGGAAGTGGCCTTCCTGTTCCCGTGGGCGGTGTCGTTCTCGAAGATCGGCATGCTCGGCTTCTGGTCGATGATGGTGTTTTTGGCGGTGCTGACCATCGGCTTTGCCTATGAATGGAAAAAAGGAGCGCTGGAATGGGATTGAACGACAGTTCAGGCACCCTCGTCGCGCCGAAGCCCAAAGGTATCATCGATCCCAACACCGGCAGGCCGGTGGGGCAGGACGATCCCTTCTTCCTCGAAATCAACAACGAGCTGGCCGACAAGGGCTTTCTCGTCACCTCGACAGAGGCGCTGATCACCTGGGCACGCAGCGGTTCGCTGATGTTCATGACATTCGGTCTCGCGTGCTGCGCGGTCGAGATGATCCACACCTCGATGCCGCGCTATGACAGCGAGCGCTTCGGTGTCGCGCCGCGCGCGTCTCCGCGCCAGTCCGACATCATGATCGTCGCCGGCACGCTGACCAACAAGATGGCGCCGGCGTTGCGCAAGGTCTACGACCAGATGCCGGAACCGCGCTACGTCATCTCGATGGGCTCCTGCGCCAATGGCGGCGGCTACTACCATTATTCCTATTCGGTGGTGCGCGGCTGCGACCGCATCGTGCCGGTCGACATCTATGTGCCCGGCTGCCCGCCGAGCGCCGAAGCGCTGCTTTACGGCATTCTTCTCTTGCAGAAGAAGATCCGCCGCACCGGCACGATCGAACGGTAAATCCATGACCGCATCCCTGAGCGAACTGTCGACCTATCTCGGCGAGAAGCTGATCGACCGCGTGAATGACGCTGATATCGCCTATGGCGAGCTTACCATTGGCGTCGAGCCGCGCGATCTGGTCGAGGTCATGACCTTCCTGCGCGACGATGCGCGCTGCCAGTTCATCTCGATCATCGACGTCTGCGGCGCCGACTATCCGTCACGCACCAAGCGCTTCGACGTCGTCTACCATCTGTTGTCGCCGAAGCAGAATGTGCGCATCCGCGTCAAGGTGCAGGCCGACGAGGAAACCATGGTGCCGTCGATCACCGGCGTGTTCCCTGGTGCGGACTGGTTCGAGCGCGAGACCTACGATCTCTACGGCGTGCTGTTCTCGGGCCATCCCGATCTGCGCCGCCTGTTGACCGACTACGGCTTCGAAGGCCATCCGCTGCGCAAGGATTTCCCGCTGACCGGCTTCGTCGAGGTGCGCTACGACGACGAAGCCAAGCGCGTCATCTACGAGCCGGTCGAGCTCAAACAGGAATTCCGCAATTTCGATTTTTTGTCCCCGTGGGAAGGTACTGATTACGTGCTGCCGGGTGACGAGAAGGCAAAGCAGTAAATGGCTGAAACCTCCGTCCGCAATTTTAACATCAACTTTGGACCTCAACACCCTGCGGCGCATGGTGTTTTGAGGTTGGTTCTCGAACTCGACGGCGAAGTCGTCGATCGCGTCGATCCGCATATCGGGCTCTTGCATCGCGGCACGGAAAAGCTGATCGAGGCCAAGACCTATCTGCAGGCGATCCCCTATCTCGACCGGCTCGACTATTGCGCGCCGATGAACCAGGAGCACGCCTTCGCGCTGGCGGCCGAGCGCCTGCTCGGCATCGAAGTGCCGAAGCGCGGCCAGCTGATCCGCGTGCTTTACTGCGAAATCGGCCGCATCATGTCGCACATCCTCAATGTGACGACGCAGGCCATGGACGTGGGTGCACTGACGCCACCGCTGTGGGGCTTCGTCGAGCGCGAAAAGCTGATGGTGTTCTATGAGCGGGCCTCCGGCTCGCGCATGCATGCCGCCTATTTCCGTCCCGGCGGTGTCCATCAGGATCTGCCGCAGAGGCTGGTCGAGGATATCGGCAAGTGGATCGACCCGTTCCTCAAGTCGATCGACGACCTCGATCAGCTGCTGACCGGCAACCGCATCTTCAAGCAGCGCAATGTCGATATCGGCATCGTCACATTGGCCGACGCCTGGGCCTGGGGCTTTTCCGGCGTCATGGTGCGCGGCTCGGGCGCGCCCTGGGACCTGCGCAAATCGCAACCCTATGAATGCTATTCGGAAATGGATTTCGACATTCCGATTGGCAAGAACGGCGACTGCTTCGACCGCTACCTCGTGCGGATGGAAGAAATGCGCCAGTCGGCGAAGATCATGCGCCAGTGCGTCGATCTTCTGCTCGGCAAGGAAAGCGCCGGCCCGGTGTCCAACCTCGACGGCAAGGTGGTGCCGCCCAAGCGCCAGGCGATGAAACGCTCGATGGAAGCGCTGATCCACCACTTCAAGCTCTACACCGAGGGCTATCGCGTGCCGGCCGGCGAGGTCTATGCGGCTGTCGAAGCGCCGAAGGGTGAATTCGGCGTCTATCTGGTCTCCGACGGCTCGAACAAGCCCTACCGCTGCAAGCTGCGCGCGCCTGGTTTTGCGCATCTGCAAGCGATGGACTTCCTCTGTCGTGGCCACATGCTGGCCGACGTCACCGCCGTTCTCGGCTCCCTCGACATCGTGTTTGGTGAGGTCGATCGCTAAATGTCAGTCCGCCGTCTCGCAGAAGCCAGCGTCCAGCCAGCATCCTTCGCCTTCAATCGGGCGAATGCCGCGGCTGCGAAGCAATGGATCAAGAAGTACCCCAAGGGCCGCGAACAGTCGGCGATCATCCCGCTTCTCATGATCGCACAGGAGCAGGAAGGCTGGGTGACCAAGGCGGCGATCGAGACGATCTCCGACATGCTCGGCATGCCCCGTATCCGTGGGCTCGAGGTCGCGACCTTCTACACGCAGTACCAGTTGAATCCGGTCGGTACGCGGGCCCATATCCAGGTCTGCGGCACCACGCCCTGCATGCTGCGCGGCTCGGAAGCGCTGATGGATGTGTGCCGCTCGAAAATCCACCACGACCAGTTCCACACCAACGACAAGGGCACCTTGTCGTGGGAGGAGGTCGAATGCCTCGGCGCCTGCGTCAACGCGCCGATGGTGATGATCTTCAAGGACACTTTCGAAGACCTGACGCCGGAACGGCTGGCCGAAATCATCGATCTCTACGGCGCCGGCAAGGGCGCCTCGGTGCCGCCCGGGCCGCAGAACGGCCGCACCGGCTCGGAGCCGGCCCTCGGCCTCACAACGCTGAAGAGCGAAAAGGCGATCCTCAAGTCGACCCGCGACAGGGAAGCCAGGGAGGCGGCCAAGGCCGCCAAGGCGGCGCCTGATGCGATCATCGCCACGGTTGCGCCGATAGCGGCCGACGCTCCGGTTGCGCCTTCGAAGGCCAGCAAGCCGAAAACCGATGCGCCGGAAACCAGCCCGGCGCTGAAATCGCCTTCGCCGGTCAAAGTGGCGCCGGCCGTTGAAAAGGCGGCGAGCGTTCCGGCACCGTTGCATTCGGCCGCCAATGCCAACAAGGCGGACCCCGAGGTCGAGCAGGTTTCCAAGCAGCGCAGCGGCCCCAAGAACAAGGCCGAACCGGCTTCTGCCTTCAAATCGCCGGAAGTCAAAGTGCCGGCGGCGAAGGCCGCCAAGCCGGCCAAACCGTCGCTCGAGGACAAGAACCGTCCGGCCGGCATCGACAGGCCGGCGCTGGTCGACGACCTCAAGCTGATCTCCGGTGTCGGCCCGAAGATCGAGGGCATCCTGCATTCCCTTGGCATCTTCACCTTTGCCCAGGTCGCTTCGTGGAAGAAAGCCGAGCGCGAGTGGGTGGACGGCTATCTAGCCTTCCACGGCCGCATCGATCGCGACGACTGGGTCAAGCAGGCCAAGGCGCTCGCCAAGGGCGGCGTCGCCGAATACATCCGCGTCTTCGGCAAGAAGCCGGTCTGAGGGACGAAAAATGCTTCAGGACAAAGATCGCATCTTCACCAACATCTACGGCCTGTTCGACAAGTCGCTCGCCGGCGCGCAGGCGCGCGGCGCCTGGGACAACACACCCGGCATCGTCGCCAAGGGACGCGAGTGGATCGTCAACGAGATGAAGGCGTCCGGCCTGCGCGGCCGCGGTGGCGCCGGCTTCCCGACGGGCCTCAAATGGTCGTTCATGCCCAAGCAGAGCGACGGCCGGCCGAGCTACCTCGTCATCAACGCCGACGAATCCGAGCCCGGCACCTGCAAGGACCGCGACATCCTGCGCAATGACCCGCACACGCTGGTCGAGGGCGCATTCCTCGCCGGCTTCGCCATGGGCGCGATCGCCGCCTACATCTATGTACGCGGCGAGTTCATCCGCGAGCGTGAGGCGCTGCAGCGGGCGATCGACGAGGCCTATGAGGCCAAGCTCATCGGCAAGAACAACACCTCCGGCTATGATTTCGAAATCTACATGCACCACGGCGCCGGCGCCTATATCTGCGGCGAGGAGACAGCACTGCTCGAAAGCCTCGAAGGCAAGAAGGGCCAGCCCAGGCTGAAGCCGCCATTCCCGGCCAATGTCGGCCTCTATGGCTGCCCGACCACGGTCAACAATGTCGAATCGATCGCGGTCGCGCCGACCATCCTGCGCCGCGGTGCTGCCTGGTTCTCGTCCTTCGGCCGGCCCAACAATGTCGGCACCAAGCTGTTTTGCATCTCCGGCCACGTCAACAATCCGTGCACGGTCGAAGAGGCGATGTCGATCCCGTTCCGCGAGCTGATCGAGACGCATTGCGGCGGCATTCGCGGCGGCTGGGACAATCTTTTGGCGGTCATTCCGGGCGGCGCTTCGGTGCCGCTGGTGCCGGCCGAGCAGATCATCGACACGCCGATGGATTTCGACGCGCTGCGCGACCTCAAATCCGGTCTCGGCACGGCGGCTGTCATCGTCATGGACAAGTCGACCGATATCGTGAAGGCGATCGCGCGGCTTTCCTACTTCTACAAGCACGAAAGCTGCGGCCAGTGCACGCCGTGCCGCGAAGGCACCGGCTGGATGTGGCGGGTGATGGAGCGGCTGGTGCGCGGCGAGGCGCAGAAGCGCGAGATCGATATGCTGCTCGACGTCACCAAGCAGGTCGAGGGCCACACGATCTGCGCGCTGGGCGATGCGGCGGCATGGCCGATCCAGGGCCTGATGCGGCATTTCCGCGGCGAGGTGGAGCGGCGCATCGACGAGTTTTCGCGCAACGCGCACCGGGCAGAGCCGGTGATGGTGGCGGCGGAATAGAAGAATTTCTTGAATGCGGGCGAAAGCCCGATTTGAAATACGGGCAAGTGCCCGATTTGAGACAACCGGGGCGGGCGAACGAAGAAACGACCAGGAGAACTCTATGGCGCCGTATTCGACACCCAATCCATTGATGCCCAATTTGGACCAGCTCGAGAAAATGAACCAGGATCTGACCAGGATGATGCCGAAGGAGATGGCCAGTGCCGTCAACCTTCTCGTGCATCCTGTCGCGGGTGCCGCGGCGATGTCGGCCTTGAGCCTCGGGCTTGCCAACCACGCTTTCGGCGTCTGGCTGGGTGCGCTTTCGGGAGCGACTGAGGCCTCGCAACGGCTGCTGCAGCCGATCGTCGATGATTTCGAGGCGCGGGTCGCGCAGTTCGACGATCCGAGCCCATCCTCCACCAGGGCGCGCGCGACGGCGAAGACCATGATTGCCGAGGCGCAGTCCTTTGCCCAGGAAGTCACGGACATTGCCGCGAAGGAAGCCGCCACTGCTGTACCGGCGGCGAATGCCGTCCCGGCGGCCGGCGACGCCGCCGATGTGCTGATGCCAGAGGATTTCAGGCAGCCCAGGGCGATGGAAAAGCCGGCGAAACCGGCGGATCTCAAGGCCATATCGGGTATCGGTCCCAAGCTGGAAAAGGTACTCAACGGCCTGGGCATCTGGACGTATGCCCAGATCGCGGCATGGACGCCGCAAGAGGTTGCCTGGGTCGAGGACTATCTGTCGCTCGGCGGCCGTATCGGCCGCGACGACTGGACGGCCCAAGCGGCGGCGCTCGCCGTCAAAAAGTGAATGAAATGCACGGCGTGGTTTCGACCATGTCCGGAAAAAGAGATTGCGGGAACTCCGCAGGGGTTTGAGGCGAATGGCAAAGCTCAAGGTCGACGGGAAAGAGATCACTGTACCCGACCACTACACGCTGCTGCAGGCGGCGGAAGACGCTGGCGCGGAAGTGCCGCGCTTCTGCTTCCATGAGCGGCTGTCGATCGCCGGCAATTGCCGGATGTGCCTGATCGAGGTGAAGGGCGGACCGCCCAAGCCGCAGGCTTCCTGTGCCATGGGCGTGCGCGACCTGCGCCCCGGCCCGAATGGCGAGCCGCCGGAAATCTTCACCAACACGCCGATGGTCAAGAAGGCCAGGGAAGGCGTGATGGAATTCCTGCTGATCAACCATCCGCTGGATTGCCCGATCTGCGACCAGGGCGGCGAATGCGACCTGCAGGACCAGGCGATGGCCTTCGGTGTCGATTCCTCGCGCTATCACGAGAACAAGCGCGCGGTCGAAGACAAGTATATCGGACCGCTGGTCAAGACGGTGATGAACCGTTGCATCCATTGCACGCGCTGCGTCCGCTTCACCACGGAAGTCGCCGGTATTTCCGAGCTCGGCCTGATCGGCCGCGGCGAGGACGCCGAGATCACCACCTATCTCGAAAGCGCAATGACCTCGGAGCTTCAGGGCAATGTCATCGACCTTTGCCCGGTCGGCGCGCTGACCTCGAAACCCTTCGCCTTCCAGGCGCGGCCGTGGGAGCTGACCAAGACCGAATCCATCGACGTGATGGATGCCGTCGGCTCGGCGATCCGCGTCGACAGCCGTGGCCGCGAAGTCATGCGCATCCTGCCGCGCGTCAACGAAGCGGTGAACGAGGAGTGGATTTCCGACAAGACCCGCTTCATCTGGGACGGTCTGCGCACGCAGCGCCTCGACCGCCCCTATGTGCGCAAGGACGGCAAACTGGTTCCGGCAAGCTGGGCCGAGGCGTTCGCCGCGATCAAGGACGCTGTGTCGAAGGCCGCACCCGAGAAGATCGGTGCCATTTCAGGCGATCTCGCCGCGGTCGAGGAAATCTACGCGCTGAAGCTGCTGATGGCTTCGCTCGGCTCGAAGAATACCGACTGCCGCCAGGATGGCGCTGCACTCGATCCGGCACTTGGCCGCGCCAGCTACATCTTCAACCCGACCATCGAAGGCATCGAGCAGGCCGATGCGGTGCTGATCATCGGCGCCAACCCGCGCTATGAGGCCTCGGTGCTCAACGCCCGCATCCGCAAGCGCTGGCGGATCGGCAATCTGCCGGTCGGCGTCATCGGCGATGTAGGCGACACCCGCTATGACTACGAACAGCTGGGTGCCGGACCGGATTCGCTGAAGGATCTGGCCGACGGCAACGGCAAGTTCTTCCAGGTGCTGAAAAAGGCGACGCATCCGCTGATCATCGTTGGCCAAGGCGCTTTGTCGCGCGCCGATGGCGCGGCCGTGCTCGGCCAGGCGGCCAAGCTCGCCGCCGCTGTGAACGCTGCTCGCGCGGACTGGAACGGCTTTGCCGTGCTGCATAATGCGGCCGGACGCGTCGGTGGTCTCGATCTCGGCTTCGTGCCGGGTGAGGGCGGCAAGAATGTCGCCGGCATGCTGGGCGACATGGAGCTGTTGTTCCTGCTCGGCGCCGACGAGATCGACATGGCCAAGACCGGCGGCGCCTTCGTCGTCTATATCGGCACGCATGGCGACCAGGGCGCGCACCGCGCCAACGTCATCCTGCCGGCGGCTGCCTATACCGAAAAGTCGGCCACCTATGTCAACACTGAAGGCCGCGTCCAGCAGACCAACCGCGCCGGCTTCGCGCCGGGCGATGCCCGCGAGGACTGGGCTATCCTGCGGGCACTGTCGGATGTGCTGGGCAAGAAACTGCCGTTCGATTCGCTGCCGCAGCTGCGCGCCAAGCTCTATGGCGAATACCCGCATCTGGCCCGCATCGATCAGGTCGCGGCCGGCAATGCCGAAGACATCGCTGGGGTGGCGAAGCTCGGCGGGCGGCTGAACAAGGGCACCTTCACCTCGCCGGTCAAGGATTTCTACCTGACCAACCCGATCGCGCGGGCATCGGCCGTAATGGCGGAATGCTCGGCGCTGGCCAAGAGCGGCTTCAAGCAGGCGGCGGAATAAGCATGGACACTTTCTTCTCCTTCTACGTGCTGCCGGCGCTGCTGATCCTGTTGAAGTCAGTCGTGCTGATCGTCGTGCTTTTGATCTTCGTCGCCTACATCCTCTACGCCGACCGCAAGATCTGGGCAGCGGTGCAGCTGCGCCGTGGCCCGAACGTCGTCGGCCCCTGGGGCACGCTGCAGGCCTTCGCCGATCTGCTGAAATTCGTCTTCAAGGAACCGGTGATCCCGTCAGGCGCCAACAAGGGCGTCTTCCTGCTGGCGCCGCTGGTCTCGGCTGTGCTGGCGATCTCGGCCTGGGCGGTCATCCCGGTCAGCCAGGGCTGGGCGATCGCCAACGTCAATGTCGGCATCCTCTATGTCTTCGCCATCTCTTCGCTCGAGGTCTACGGCGTGATCATGGGCGGCTGGGCGTCGAACTCGAAATACCCGTTCCTCGGCGCGCTGCGTTCGGCGGCTCAGATGGTGTCCTACGAAGTCTCGATCGGCTTCGTCATCGTCACCGTGCTGCTCACCGCCGGCTCGCTCAACCTGTCCGACATCGTGCTGTCGCAGCATGACGGGCTTGGTACGCGGCTTGGCCTGCCCAACACCTTCCTCGACTGGAACTGGCTCGCGCTGTTCCCGATGTTCATCATCTTCTTCATCTCGGCGCTGGCCGAGACGAACCGGCCGCCTTTCGATCTGGTGGAAGCCGAATCGGAACTGGTCGCCGGCCACATGGTCGAGTACTCGTCGACGCCGTTCCTGCTGTTCTTCCTCGGCGAGTATGTCGCCATCGTGCTGATGTGCGCGCTGGCCACCATCCTGTTCCTCGGCGGCTGGCTGCCGCCCTTCGACTTTGCGCCGTTCACCTGGGTGCCGGGTGTCATCTGGTTCGTGCTGAAAGTCTGCTTCGTCTTCTTCGGCATCTCCATGGTGAAGGCCTTCGTGCCGCGCTACCGCTACGACCAGCTGATGCGGCTCGGCTGGAAGGTGTTCCTGCCGATTTCGCTGTTCATGGTGGTCGCCACCGCCGCCGTCCTCAAGATCACGGGGTTTGCGTGATGTCCGCTCTTTCCCAAGCCGCAAAATCGCTGCTGCTGCAGGATTTCGTCAGCGCTTTCTTCCTGTCGATGCGCCAGTTCTTCGCACCGAAGGAGACGATCAATTATCCGCACGAGAAGGGGCCGACCAGCCCGCGCTTCCGAGGCGAGCATGCGCTGCGCCGCTATCCCAATGGCGAGGAACGCTGCATCGCCTGCAAGCTGTGCGAGGCGATCTGCCCGGCGCAGGCCATCACAATCGAGGCCGGTCCGCGCCGCAATGACGGCACACGCCGCACGGTGCGTTACGACATCGACATGGTGAAGTGCATTTATTGCGGCTTCTGCCAGGAAGCTTGCCCGGTCGACGCCATCGTCGAGGGGCCGAATTTCGAATTCGCGACGGAGACGCGCGAGGAACTCTACTACGACAAGGACAAGCTGTTGGCGAATGGCGACCGGTGGGAGCGCGAACTGGCGCGCAACATCGCGCTGGACTCGCCTTACCGCTGATATTTGACGCATGGACGGGGCGAGGGGCCTCGTCCAGAGGATGATCCCGAAAAGTTGCAGACCTTTCGGACCAGATCGCCCTCCGGAATTCAGAGTGGCCCATGTTTCTTTCGATCGGGCCTTTCAACCCGATCGGAACATGGGCTAGGACAACGCGGCTTCGGTACCGGAGGCGGAACGAAGCCAGAGACAAACAAACAGGACGTTCGTCCTGTTTGTACAGGAACCCGGGGGAACCCCATGTTGAGTGGACTAGAGGCGGCCTTTTTCTACCTCTTCGCCTTTATCGCGGTGGCGTCGGCGTTCATGGTCATTTCGTCGCGCAACCCCGTGCATTCGGTGCTGTTCCTGATCCTGACCTTCTTCAACGCCGCCGGCCTGTTCATGCTGACCGGCGCCGAGTTCCTGGCGATGATCCTGCTCGTCGTCTATGTCGGCGCGGTCATGGTGCTGTTCCTGTTCGTCGTCATGATGCTCGACGTCGATTTCGCCGAGATGAAGGAAGGCGCCTTGCAATACGCGCCGATCGGCGCGCTGGTTGGGCTGATCCTGGCGGCTGAGCTGATCATCGTGCTCGGCGGCTACACATTCGCGCCGCAGCTTGCCTCGACGGTCTCGAAGCCCATCCCGGATCTCGCTGCGCGGACAAATACCGCCGCACTCGGCGACATCCTCTATACCGATTACCTCTACTACTTCCAGATTTCGGGCCTCATCCTGCTGGTCGCCATGATCGGCGCCATCGTGCTGACGCTGCGCCACAAACCGGGAATCAAGCGGCAGTCGATTGCGGCCCAGGTCGGCCGTACGCCGGCAACGGGCATGGAAATCCGCAAGGTCAAGACAGGCGAGGGGCTCTGAGATGGTTGTCGGTATCGCACATTATCTGACCGTATCGGCTGTTCTGTTCACGCTCGGCGTGTTCGGCATCTTCCTGAACCGCAAGAACGTCATCGTCATCCTGATGTCGGTCGAGCTGATCCTGCTCGCGGTCAACATCAACTTCGTCGCCTTTTCGGCAGCACTCGGCGATCTGGTCGGCCAGGTGTTCGCGCTGTTCGTGCTGACGGTCGCGGCGGCTGAAGCCGCCATCGGACTTGCCATTCTCGTCGTCTTCTTCCGCAACCGCGGCTCGATCGCGGTCGAAGACGTGAACATGATGAAGGGTTGACGGAACCACCATGTATCAGGCCATCGTCTTCCTTCCCCTGCTCGGCTTCCTGATCGTCGGCCTGTTCGGCACGTCGCTCGGCGCCAAGGCGTCCGAATACATCACCTCCGGTTTCCTGGTGATCGCGGCCGTGCTGTCGTGGGTCGCTTTCTTCACCGTCGGCTTCGGCCATGGCGAGGTGTTCACCGTGCCGGTGCTGCGCTGGATCCAGTCAGGCGGACTGGAAGCGTCCTGGGCGCTGCGCATCGACACGCTGACGGTGGTGATGCTGGTGGTGGTCAACACCGTGTCGGCGCTGGTTCACATCTATTCGATCGGCTACATGCACCACGATCCGAACCGGCCGCGCTTCTTCGCCTATCTGTCGCTGTTCACCTTCGCCATGCTGATGCTGGTGACGGCGGACAATCTGGTGCAGATGTTCTTCGGCTGGGAAGGGGTCGGTCTCGCCTCCTACCTGCTGATCGGCTTCTGGTACAAGAAGCCGTCGGCCAACGCCGCGGCGATCAAGGCCTTCGTCGTCAACCGCGTCGGCGATTTCGGCTTCGCGCTCGGCATCTTCGGCCTGTTCGTGCTGTTCGGCTCGGTCAATCTCGGCACTATCTTCGCCAATGCGGCGACGTTCATTCCGGCCGAAGGCGCGCCGCAGGGGGCCGCCGTGCTGACCTTCCTTGGCTATGCGCTGGACAAGCAGGCGGCCATGACGATCGTCTGCCTGCTGCTGTTCATGGGCGCCATGGGCAAGTCGGCGCAGGTGCCGCTGCATACCTGGCTGCCGGACGCCATGGAAGGCCCGACGCCGGTTTCCGCACTGATCCATGCCGCCACCATGGTGACGGCCGGCGTGTTCATGCTGGCGCGCCTGTCGCCGCTTTTCGAACTGTCGCATTCGGCGCTGATGGTCGTCACCTTCATCGGCGCCTTCACCGCCTTTTTCGCGGCGACGGTCGGCCTCGTGCAGAACGACATCAAGCGCGTCATCGCCTATTCGACCTGTTCGCAGCTCGGCTACATGTTCGTGGCGCTCGGCGTCGGCGCCTATGGCGCGGCGATCTTCCACCTGTTCACCCACGCTTTCTTCAAGGCGCTGCTGTTCCTCGGCTCGGGCTCGGTCATCCATGCCGTCTCCGACGAGCAGGACATGCGCAAGATGGGCGGCTTGCGGACGCTGATCCCGACCACTTACTGGATGATGGTGATAGGCACGTTGGCGCTGACTGGCGTCGGCATTCCGGTGACGGTCATCGGCACCGCCGGCTTCTTCTCCAAGGACGCGATCATCGAGAGCGCCTTTGCCAGCCACAATCCGGTTGCCGGCATGGCCTTCATCCTTCTGGTCATCGCCGCCTGCTTCACCTCCTTCTACTCCTGGCGGCTGATCTTCATGACGTTCCACGGCCAGCCGCGGGCGAGCCATGAGGTGATGCACCACGTCCATGAATCGCCGCCGGTGATGCTGGTGCCGCTGTTCATCCTGGCCGCCGGCGCGCTGTTTGCCGGCGTCATCTTCCACGGCGCCTTCATCGGTGAAGGCTATGCCGAGTTCTGGAAGGCGTCGCTGTTCACGCTGCCGAACAACCACATATTGCACGAGATCCACGAACTGCCGCTGTGGGTCGAACTGTCGCCGTTCATCGCCATGCTGATCGGTTTCGCGGTGGCCTGGAAGTTCTACATCCGCTCGCCGGAGATGCCCGTCAATCTGGTTGCCCACCATCGCGGGCTCTATGCCTTCCTGCTCAACAAATGGTATTTCGACGAACTCTACGATTTCCTGTTCGTGCGGCCCGCCAAGCGTCTCGGCCATTTCCTGTGGAAGACCGGCGACGGCGCCGTCATTGACGGTCTCGGCCCGGACGGTATTTCGGCGCGCGTCGTCGATGTCACCAACCGCGTCGTCAAGCTGCAGACCGGCTACCTCTACCACTATGCCTTCGCCATGCTGATCGGCGTTGCCGCCCTCGTCACCTGGATGATGCTCTGATGACCGCCTGGCCAATCCTCTCGCTGGTCACCTTCCTGCCGCTGGTTGGTGTGCTGCTCATCCTGTTCATCAACGATGACAGTGAAAACGCGCGCCGCAACATCCGCGCCATCGCGCTGTTGACGACGACGTTCACGTTCATCATCTCGCTGTTCATCTGGACCGGCTTCGACAATTCGCAGTCCGGCTTCCAGTTCGTCGAGAAGGCCGCCTGGCTCGACTCCGGCATTTCCTACCATATGGGCGTCGACGGCATTTCGATGCTGTTCGTCATCCTGACGACCTTCCTGATGCCGCTCTGCATCCTGGCGTCGTGGGAATCGATCGAGAAGCGCGTCAAGGCCTACATGATCGCCTTCCTGCTGCTCGAAACGCTGATGATCGGCGTGTTCTGCGCGCTCGATATCGTGCTGTTCTACGTCTTCTTCGAAGCCGGCCTGATCCCGATGTTCATCATCATCGGTGTCTGGGGCGGCAAGCGGCGCGTCTACGCCTCGTTCAAGTTCTTCCTCTATACGCTGGCCGGCTCGGTGCTGATGCTGCTCGCCATCATGGCGATGTTCTACCAGTCCGGCACGACGGACATCCCGACGCTGTTGACGCACAATTTCCCGGCCAACATGCAGACATGGCTATGGCTTGCCTTCTTCGCCTCCTTCGCGGTGAAGATGCCGATGTGGCCGGTGCACACCTGGCTGCCGGACGCGCACGTCGAGGCGCCGACGGCGGGGTCGGTCATCCTGGCCGCCATCCTGTTGAAGATGGGTGGGTACGGCTTCCTGCGTTTCTCCTTGCCGATGTTCCCGCTGGCGTCCGAGATGTTCGCGCCGCTGGTCTTCGTGCTCTCCGTCGTCGCCATCATCTACACCTCGCTGGTAGCGCTGATGCAGGAGGACATGAAGAAGCTGATCGCCTATTCGTCCGTCGCCCATATGGGCTTCGTCACCATGGGCATCTTCGCCATGAACCAGGAAGGCGTGCAGGGCGCCATCTTCCAGATGCTCAGCCACGGCCTCGTCTCCGGCGCGCTGTTCCTGTGCGTCGGGGTCATCTACGACCGCATGCACACGCGTGAAATCGACGCCTATGGCGGCCTGGTCAACAACATGCCGAAATATGCCGCCGTGTTCATGATCTTCACCATGGCCAATGTCGGCTTGCCCGGCACCAGCGGTTTCGTCGGCGAGTTCCTGACTATGCTCGGCGTGTTCCGGGTCAACACCTGGGTGGCGTTCTTCGCCGCCACCGGCGTCATCCTGTCGGCCGCCTACGCGCTCTGGCTCTATCGCCGGGTGATCTTCGGCGCGCTGACCAAGGACAGCCTGAAAAACCTGCTGGATCTGTCGCCGCGCGAGAAGGTGATCATCTACCCGCTGGTCGTGCTGGTCATCTTCTTCGGCGTCTATCCCGCACCCGTCTTCGACGCGACGGCCGAATCGGTCAAGTCGCTCGTCACCAATGTCACTGCATCCATCGGCGCCGCGCAGACCGCGGCGGCGAACTGACCAGAGGTTTTGCGAAACATGACGCCGGACCTTCTCTCCAGCCTGTCGCTCTCGACGCCAGAGCTGATCCTTGCCGTCGGCGCGCTGGCGCTGCTGATGGTCGGGGCCTATTCGCGCGCCAACACCGCCAACACGGTGACCGGCCTTGCGGTAGCCGTGCTGGTGATCGCCGGCGCCTGGCTGATCTTTTACACCGGGCAGGGCAGTGCCTATGGCAATGCCTTCATCCAGGATACTTTCGCCCACTTCATGAAGGTGCTGGCGCTAGTCGGCTCGGCGGTGACGCTGGTTATGTCGATGCGCTTTGCCAAGGCGGAACAGTTCGACAAGTTCGAATACCCGGTGCTGATCCTGCTTTGCACGCTCGGCATGATGTTGATGATCTCCGCGAACGGCATGATCGGGCTCTATCTCGGCCTCGAGCTGCAATCGCTGGCGATCTATGTGCTGTGCGCGATCAACCGCGACAATCTGCGTTCGACCGAAGCCGGCCTCAAATATTTCGTCCTTGGCGCGCTGTCGTCGGGCATGCTGCTGTATGGCATCAGCCTGGTCTATGGCTACACCGGCAACACCGGCTTCCAGGAGATCGCTTCGGCGCTGGGCAGCGGCGGGCGCCAGCTTGGCCTCGTCTTCGGTCTCGTCTTCGTGCTGGCCGGCCTTGCCTTCAAGATCTCGGCTGTGCCGTTCCACATGTGGACGCCCGACGTCTATGAGGGCGCGCCGACGCCGGTGACGGCCTTCCTGGCGGCCGCACCCAAGATGGCGGCGATGGCGCTGATCGTGCGCGTCACCATGGGCGCGTTCAAGCCGATCGCCGCCGACTGGCAGCAGATCATTGTCTTCATCTCGATCGCCTCGATGGCGCTCGGCGCCTTTGCCGCGATCGGGCAGACCAACATCAAGCGGCTGATGGCCTATTCCTCGATCGGCCATATGGGCTACGCGCTGGTCGGTCTTGCCGCCAACAGCCAGGCCGGCGTGCGCGGCGTTGCCATCTACATGCTGATCTACCTGGTGATGACGCTCGGCACCTTTGCCTTCATCCTCGCCATGCGGCGCAAGGAAGGCAATGTCGAGCAGATCAGCGATCTGGCCGGCCTGTCGTCGACCAACCCGATCATGGCGACGATCCTGACTATCCTGATGTTCTCACTGGCCGGCATCCCGCCGCTCGCCGGCTTCTGGGGGAAATGGTACGTCTTCCTCGCCGCCATCAACGCCAATCTCTACGCGCTGGCGATCATCGGCGTGCTGGCCTCTGTGGTGGGCGCCTATTATTATCTGCGCATCATCAAGATCATGTGGTTCGACGAACCGGTTGGCGGCTTTGTGCCGATGGCGAGCGAATTGCGTGTCGTGCTCGGCGTCTCCGGCGCCTTCGTGCTGTTCTATGTGCTGATCGGCGGACCGATCGGTACCTATGCCGAAGCCGCCGCCAAGACGTTTTTCTAGACGGCATGGCATTTCGGCTGGCTCCAACCTCGGCGTCGGAAGGGTTCCGGCTCGAGGCGCATGACAGCGTCGGCTCCACCAATGCGCTGGCGCTGGACCACGCAAGGGCAGGCGACCCGGGCAAATTGTGGGTCGTTTCCAAAAAACAGGAAAGCGGGCGCGGACGACGTGGCCGCGTCTGGGCAACGCCCGAAGGCAATCTGGCGGCGACGCTGCTCGTCATCACCAATACCGAGCTTCGCCTTGCCGCAACGCTGGGCTTCGTCGCTGGCCTCGCCCTGGCCGATGCGCTCGACGCCGTGGTGCCGAAGGGCCGGATCGCCATCGGCCTCGACGGCGGCAGTGAGGGAAAGAACCGTTTCGAGCTGAAATGGCCGAACGACGTGCTTGCCTCCGGCGCCAAGCTGGCCGGCATCCTGCTGGAATCGGCGATCCTCGACGGCGGCCGTTTCGCGGTGGCGGTCGGCATCGGCGTCAATGTGGTGGCTTATCCCGAGGATTTGCCGTATCCGGCAACGTCATTGCGCGCTCTGGGCGCGACATGCGATGCGGAAACACTGTTTCTGGCGCTGTCGGACGCCTGGAGCGAGAATGCCAGGTTATGGGACGAAGGGCGCGGACTTGCCGCCGTCAGGCGACGGTGGTTGGCTCGTGCAGCGGGGCTCGGCGGGCAGGTTGCTGTCAGAATTGACGGTAATGTCGTGCGTGGGGTGTTTGAAACCATTGACGAGGACTGCCGTTTCGTGATCCGCGACGATGAAGGTTCGGTTCTGACGATCGCCGCCGGCGACGTGCATTTCGGCGCGGTCGCGTCTGCCCGCGTCTAGAGCCGTTCGCTAACGGCTCTAAGTGTTTGTTTTCATGCAATTCCTGTGGGAAAATCGTTAGACACTTTTCCTGGAATTGCTTTATGGACTTGGCCTGAGGGCCAGGAAGGGAAAAATCATGGCGAAAGCGGAAAACGCCGAACTCGTCTTCGTGCCACTCGGCGGCGTCGGCGAGATCGGTATGAACTTCGCTCTTTACGGCTACGGCCCGCCGAGCGCGCGCGAATGGATCATCATCGATGTCGGTGTGACCTTCCCCGATGCCGCGCATCCGGGCGTCGATCTGATCTTGCCCGATACGCGCTTCATCGAGGAGAACCTTGCCAATCTGCGCGGCATCGTCATCACCCATGCGCATGAAGACCATTATGGCGCGTTGCTCGACACCTGGCCGAAACTGAAGGCGCCGGTGTGGATGACGCCGTTCAGCGCCGGCCTGCTTGAAGCCAAGCGGCAAGGCGAACAGGGCGCGCCGAAGATACCGGTGACGATCTACAGAGCAGGCGAGAAATTCACCGTCGGTCCGTTCGAGATCGAAGCCATTCCGGTGGCGCACTCCATTCCCGAGCCGATGTCGCTGGCGATCACCTCGCCGGCCGGCACCGTCATCCATACCGGTGACTGGAAGATCGACCCGGAGCCGACGATCGGGCCGAAGACCGACGAGGGGCGTTTCCGCGCCTACGGCGACAAGGGCGTTCTGGCACTGATCTGCGATTCGACCAATGCGCTGCGGGAAGGCGAGTCGCCTTCGGAAGTGGCCGTCGGCGAAGGCATCAAGGGTGTCATCCAGGCCGCCAAGGGCCGTGTCGCCGTCACCACGTTCTCCTCCAATGTCGGACGCATTGTTTCGATCGCCAGGGCGGCTCGGGATGCCGGCCGTCAGTGCCTGGTGCTCGGCCGCTCGCTGAAGCGGGTGATCGATGTGGCGGGCGAACTCGGTTACATGGACGGTCTGCCGGAATTCATCGCCGAGGAGGATTTTGGTTTCATCTCGCGCGAAAACCTCGTCATCATCTGCACCGGCAGCCAGGGTGAGCCGCTTGCCGCATTGGCCAAGCTGTCGCGCGACGAGATGAAATCGGTATCATTTACGGCCGGCGACACGGTGGTGTTTTCCTCGCGCACCATTCCGGGCAACGAGAAGGCGATCCTCGAGATCAAGAACCGCCTCATCGACCTCGGCATCAAGATCATCGAAGACGGCGACGCGCTGGTGCATGTCTCCGGCCATCCGAGGCGCAGCGAATTGCGCAAGATGTATGAGTGGGTGCGTCCGCAGATCGGCGTTCCAGTGCATGGCGAGGCGGCGCACCTGGTGGCGCAAGGATCGCTGATGTCGACGTCGGGCATCGGCCAGGTGGCGCAGGTGCGCGACGGCGACATGCTCAGGCTTGCTCCTGGCCCTGCCACCATCATCGACCAGGTGCCGTTCGGCCGCATCTACAAGGATGGCAGACTGATCGGCACCGATCAGGCGATGGGCATCCGCGACCGGCGCAAGCTATCCTTTGCCGGCCATGTCGCGGTTAATGTCGTGCTCGACGACAAATATGAGCTGGCCGGTGACCCCGACCTGGTCGCCATCGGCGTCGCCGAGGCCGACGGCCGAGGCGAGACGCTCGAAGACCTGATGATCGATGCGGCAATCGGCGCGGTGGACTCAATCCCCCGTCAGCGCCGAAAAGACCTCGACCTTGTGCAGGAAGCAGTCCGGCGCGCCGTGCGCGGCGCCGCCAACGAAGCCTGGGGCAAGAAGCCGTTGGTGACGGTGTTTGTGACGAGGTAGTGAATAGTGAATAGTGAATAGTGAATAGTGCTCGACGTCCTGCACTGATCGAGATTGGGCCATTCACCATTCACCATTCACCATTCACCATTCACCATTCACCATTCACCATTCACCGCGGGAGCTTTTGCATGCTCGGACGTCTGAACCATGTCGCGCTTGCCGTGCCGGATCTGGCCGCTGCCGTCGCCGCCTATCGCAACACGCTTGGCGCTGACGTGACGGAGCCGCAGGTGCTGCCGGAGCATGGCGTCACGGTGGTGTTCGTCAATGTCGGCAACACCAAGATCGAACTTCTGGAGCCCTTGGGCGAGGGGTCGCCGATCGCTGCCTTCCTGGAGAAGAACCCTTCGGGCGGCATGCACCATCTCTGCTATGAAGTCGAAGACATCCTGGCCGCGCGCGATCAACTCAAGGCTGCCGGCGCCCGCGTGCTGGGAGACGGCAACCCGAAAACCGGCGCGCACGGCAAGCCGGTGCTGTTCCTGCATCCGAAGGACTTCTTCGGCACGCTGATCGAACTGGAGCAATCATGAGCTGGGTTTCGTTCACCGTCCTGTTTTTTGCGACCTGGTGGGTGGTGCTGTTTGCCGTGCTGCCGTTCAGTGTGAAGACGCAGGATGACGATCGCGATGTGACGCTGGGCACGGTTCCGAGCGCGCCGCGCGGGCCGCATATGCTGCGCGCCGTGATCCGCACCACCGTCGCCACCGCGATCCTCATGGGCATTTTCTATGGCCTGACGCATGGGCTGGGATACAGCCTCAACGACATCCCGCACATCGTGCCGGATTTCGGCCAGACGCCAGCCAAATAGACTGTCTCGCAACGACGTTTTTGTCCGTTGGAACCTTGGGCGGCTTCCGAAGGGAATGCCATGCCGTTTTGCGGCTGGTGGAGCGCTGACGCAGGGTAAGGTGGTTTGGCAACTCGTTGCGCTAAGCGGATGATTGCACAAAAAAAATGCAAGGCACAAGGCCTTGCAATTTAAACGCGTCCGATCTGTTTCCGGTTTCCGGTGGCAGCGAGTAACCGCGCCTAGATCGCATCCTCCCAAGACTTTGACCGCGTAGGAGAGCAGATTTTTTTCTACCCTCTCGGTTATCGGGGCACATTAGCCTAACGCGAATGAAAATGTCACGAAGAATTTTGCCTTGAAACGGGCATTCTCGTGCTGCACTGCACAATAGTGTGGCAGGCGTTGCTTGGGAAACGACCAGCAAGGCGCGCGGGGCAATCGCGGCGCCTTGGAACGCCGCGCGTTTGCCCGACCCGCGAGGAACACTGCAACAGTTTTACTCCCTGCACCTCCGTATTTTTGAAAATCAATTTCCGATTTTCGGGCCGGTGCGTCCGGGTTTCCATTCCGCCATGAAATGGCTATGAAGCCGGGGCAAGCAAGCCTGCGTCGCGCCGATTCCCGCGCGGTCATTCTCACTCACGGACCAGTCCATGCGTTTGTCGCGCTATTTCCTGCCTATCCTCAAAGAAAATCCGCGCGAGGCTGAAATCGTCTCGCACCGGCTGATGCTGCGCGCCGGCATGATCCGCCAGCAGGGGCAGGGCAGTTTCTCCTGGCTGCCGCTCGGCAAGCGGGTGCTGGACAAGGTCTGCCACATCATACGCGAGGAGCAGAATCGCGCCGGTGCGCTGGAAATCCTGATGCCGACCATCCAGTCGGCCGATCTGTGGCGCGAAAGCGGCCGCTATGACGACTACGGCAAGGAGATGCTGCGCATCAAGGACCGGCAGGATCGGGACATGCTCTACGGCCCGACCAATGAGGAAGTGGTCACCGAGATCGTCCGCGCCTATGTGAAATCCTACAAGGACCTGCCGCTCAATCTCTACCACATCCAGTGGAAGTTCCGCGACGAGGTGCGGCCGCGCTTCGGCGTCATGCGCAGCAGGGAATTCCTGATGAAGGACGCCTATTCCTTCGACCTCGACTTCGAGGGCGCCAAGGCGGCCTACAACAGGATGTTCGTGTCCTATCTCAGGACGTTTACGCGCATGGGCCTGCAGGCGATTCCGATGCGGGCCGACACCGGACCGATCGGCGGCGATCTCAGCCATGAATTCATCATCCTGGCCGACACCGGCGAGAGCCAGGTCTACTGCCACCGCGACTATCTTTCGCTCGATGTGCCCGGAGAGAAGACCGACTTTGCCAACGACGCCGAGATCGGCGACATCGTCAAGACGTGGACAACGCCTTACGCCGCCACCGACGAGATGCATGATGAGGCTGCTTGGGAAAAGATCGGCGACAACGACAAGGTTTCGGCGCGCGGCATCGAGGTCGGCCACATCTTCCATTTCGGCGACAAATATTCCAAGCCGATGGGCGCCAAGGTGACCGGGCCCGACGGGAAGGATCATTTCGTCTCCGGCGGCTCCTACGGCATCGGTCCGTCGCGCCTTGTCGCGGCGATCATCGAAGCCAGCCACGACGACAACGGCATCATCTGGCCGGAGGCGGTGGCTCCGTTCGACATCGGGCTGATCAGCATGAAGGCGGGCGACGCCGAATGCGATCGCGTCTGCGACGAGCTGCATGCCGCTTTCGTCGCCGCAGGCAAGGACGTGCTCTATGACGACACCGACCAGCGGCCCGGCGGCAAGTTCGCCACCGCCGACCTGATCGGCCTGCCGTGGCAAGTGATCGTCGGACCGCGCGGCGTGGCTGCCGGCGAGATCGAGATCAAGAATCGCAGGACCGGCGAGCGCGAGACGCTGCCGATCGCGGACGTGAAGAAACGCTTCGGTGCCGCTGCATGAGCGAGGCGGCAAGATCGGCGGGCGCCGGGCCTTTTTCCATCTTCGAGCGCATGGTCGCCTGGCGCTATTTGCGCTCGCGGCGCAAGGAGACGGTGATCTCGGTGATCGCCTCGATCTCCTTCCTCGGCATCATGCTTGGGGTCGCCACGCTGATCGTGGTGATGGCGGTGATGAACGGCTTCCGCGCGGAGCTGCTGACGCGCATCCTCGGCGTCAACGGCCATCTCATCGTGCAGCCGCTCGATTCGCCGCTTGAGGATTATGCGCAGGTCGCCGGCCGCATCAACGGCGTATCAGGCGTCAAATACGCCATACCGCTGATCGATGGTCAGGTGCTGGCACAAGGAAATGTCGGCGGCGGAACCGGAGCGCTGGTGCGCGGCATCCGCGGCGAGGATCTCAGCAAGATCTCGATCGTTGCCAGCAACATCAAGCAGGGCTCGATCGCCGATTTCGACTCCGGCGAGGGCGTGGCCATCGGCAAGCGCATGGCCGAGAATCTCGGCTTGACGCTTGGTGACACCATCACTTTGATTTCGCCGGACGGCGACGTGACCCCGATCGGCACGACGCCGCGCATGAAGGGCTACAAGATCGCGGCGATCTTCGAAGTCGGCATGTCGGAATATGACACTTCCATCGTCTACATGCCGTTCTCCGAAGCGCAGCTTTATTTCAACATGGACGGCCGCGCGCAGACGATCGAGATCTATGTCGACAATCCCGACGATGTCGATGCCCTGAAACCGAAGGTGGAGGCGGCGGCGCAGCGGCCGATCGACATGGTCGACTGGCGCCAGCGCAACGAGACGTTCTTCTCCGCCCTGCAGGTCGAGCGCAATGTCATGTTCATGATCCTGACCCTGATCGTGCTGGTGGCGGCGCTCAACATCATCTCCGGCCTGATCATGCTGGTGAAGGACAAGGGCCACGACATCGCCATCCTGCGCACCATGGGCGCGTCGCGCGGCGCCATCCTGCGCATCTTCCTGATGACGGGGGCGGCGATCGGCGTGACCGGCACGCTCGCCGGCGTGCTGCTCGGCGTGCTGATCTGCACCAACATCGAATCCATCCGCCAGTTCTTCTCCTGGATGACCGGCAAGGTGCTGTTCAACCCGGAGCTCTATTTCCTCAGCCAGTTGCCGGCGAAGATGGATCCGCGCGAGACGACCTATGTCATCCTGATGGCGCTCGGCCTGTCGTTCCTGGCAACGGTGTTTCCAGCATGGCGGGCCGCGCGCCTCGATCCGGTCGAAGCCTTGAGGTACGAGTGATGGCCGAGGCCATTATCGAGTTGAAGAGCGTCGAGCGGCACTATGTGCAGGGGCCGCGCAAGCTCACCATTCTCAACGGCGCGGATTTCTCGCTGAAGCGCGGCGAGATGGTGGCGCTGGTGGCGCCGTCGGGCACCGGCAAGTCGACGCTGCTGCACACTGCCGGCCTGCTGGAGCGTCCCGACGCCGGCGACGTCATCCTCGCCGGCCGTGCCTGCGGACGGCTCTCCGACGACGAGCGCACCGCGATCCGCCGCAACGATGTCGGCTTCGTCTACCAGTTCCATCATCTGCTGCCGGAATTCTCGGCGCTGGAAAACATCATGATGCCGCAGCTCATCAAAGGGCTGAGCCGCAAGGACGCGGCCGAGCGCGCGGCACAGCTGCTCGACTACATGCAGATCGGCAAGCGCGCGTCGCACCGGCCGTCCGAGCTTTCCGGCGGCGAGCAGCAGCGCGTCGCCATTGCCCGTGCGGTCGCCAACGCGCCGCTGGTGCTGCTGGCGGATGAGCCGACCGGCAATCTCGACCCGGTCACCGCCTCCTATGTGTTCGAGGCGCTGGCGGCGCTGGTCAAGCAATCGGGCCTCGCGGCGCTGATCGCCACCCACAATCACGAACTGGCGTCGCGCATGGACCGGCGCGTCACGCTGGCCGACGGCAAGGTCGTCCCGCTTTAACGCACGCCGATATTCAGCCGGTCTGACCTGAGTCTCAACGGGCGATGGGCAACCGTCGCACGCCCGTCAACCTTTCCTTAACCCTGCCGATTTGATCGCCCGAAAATTCCGGACGTAGCCGTATTGCGCGCCTTGACATTTGAACAAAATTAGAACAAAATACGAACATATCAACAACAGGAGAGAGTTATGACCGATCTGGTTCAGGATGTCATCTCACTGGTTTGCATGAGCACGTTTCTCGTTTCCATGGCGATCTGGATCGGAGCCATGTGATTTGGCGGCGTTCGCCGCTGCGGGGACTGGCGGTCGAAAGTCGTTCCCGCGTTAAGCTTTTCTTGCCGCCGCGACGTTAGGGTGCATAGAAGACAGGGAGCGACGTCCAAGTGTCGCCCATCGTCACGGCCATTCTCGTGGCCAGCAATCTCGGGCTGATCTTTCTCTTGATGACCGTGCCGCTTGGTTTGCGCACGATCCGGTTGACCCGTGTGGTGGCGATGGACCGACAGCGCCTCTGGCAGGCGCTGTGGCCGCTTGGCAGCGATGCCGGCTGGTCCGGTGAGATCCTTTCCGCCGAGGCGCCGGACGGCGAGGGCGTGGCCCGCATCATGCTGTCCTGGGAAGGACGCGACGGCAAGCCGATCGAGCGCAAGTCGCGGTTTGAAGACATTGTCGAGGGCAGCCGCTTCTCGATGCGTGTCCTCGAGGACACCGCGCTCGACGCTTCGTTCTGGAAGGATTTTGGCGAAACCACCGAACTCGTTTCCGAGGGCAACGGTACGCGGGTGACGCTCAGCCAGACCGATCGCTACCGCGGCGTTGCCTTCCTGGTGTTCCGCTATTTCGCCATGCGCCGCGAACTCTCCAAGCTGCAGCGCTGGGCGCGGACCGGGCAGTATCGCAAGGGCGGCTGGTTCGAGCATCCGCTCAGCCAGGTCGGCTTCGCTGGTCTTTCCGCACTGATCCTGTGGCCGTTCTTCGGGCTTCATTTCGGCGGGCTGGCATTGGCCGCGATCCTGACATCGGTTGTGGCCCTGCACGAGCTTGGTCACATGGCCGCATTTCGGCTGATGGGCCACAACAGGGCACGGATGATCTTCATTCCATTGCTCGGTGGTATCGCCATTGGCGGGCGGCCCTATGACAGCCGCTTCGAGGTCGCCTTCGTGGCGCTGATGGGCGCCGGCTTTTCCGCCTTCCTGGTGCCGATCACTATCGCCGCCAGCACCTTTGCCGGCGCTGAAGGACATCGGCTGGCGGCGGCGCTGCTGGCGACACTGGCGGGCTTCGCCGCCCTGTTCAACATCGCCAATCTGGTGCCGGTGTGGAAGTTCGACGGCGGCCAGGTGCTGCGCCAGATCTGTCCGGGGCCGGTCGCGCTGGCGCTGGCCTCGTTCTTCCTGCTCTCGGCCTTCCTGGCGGTGGGTTGGCAGGCCGGCTTTTCCTCCAACTTCCTGCTCGCTACAGGAGCGGTGTTTTCAATTCTCAGCCTGCTGACGATGAGCAGCGGGGTCAAGCCGCGTCATGAGCTGAAGCCGATCCGCACCGTCGACCGCTTCGCCATGGCGGCAGCGTTGCTGGCGGTGTTCGCCATCCACGGCTACGGCGTTCTGTGGGCCTCCGCTCAGCTAATTTGAGCCGTACCGGATCAGCAGAAATCAACCGGCCTTACGCGCGGCTTCGGCAGGCAAGGCCGTGGCGGGACCGAAGACGTCCTCGAAGGCGGATTTCAGCGCGAGATCAAGGTCGGCCATTGTCAGGGGAAGGCCGAGGTCGACGAGGCTGGTGACGCCGTGGTCCTGCACACCGCAAGGCACGATGCCGCTGAAATGGTCGAGGTCCGGCTCGACATTGATGGCGATGCCGTGAAAGCTCACCCAGCGCCGCAGCCGGATGCCTATTGCCGCGATCTTGTCCTCGGCCGGCGAGCCGTCCGGCAGTGAAGGGCGATCCGGCCGCACCACCCAGACGCCGACCCGGTCCTCGCGACGCTCGCCTTGCACGTTGAAAGCGGCGAGCGTGCCGATGATCCACTGTTCGAGCGCGGCGACAAAGGCGCGGACATCCTCGCGCCGCCGTTTCAGGTCGAGCATGACATAAGCGACCCGCTGGCCCGGCCCATGATAGGTGTATTCGCCGCCGCGTCCGGCCGCGAAGACCGGGAAGCGGTTGGCGTCGATCAGGTCCTCGCTCCGGGCGCTGGTGCCGGCCGTGTAGAGCGGCGGATGTTCGACCAGCCAGACCATTTCGCCGGCAGCCCCGCTGCGGACCGCCTCGGCGCGCGCCTCCATGAAGGCAAGCGCATCGGGATAGGCGGTGAGGCCGGGCTCGATCAGCCACTCGACCGGCGCTGAGCCGGGCAGGGGCAGGAACGACGTGGCTATCTGGCTGCGTTCTGTCATCACGGCTCTCGTCCACGGCGCGTCATTTCAAATGCGACATGCCCCGGGTGTTGTCTTGTTCATGTCGTAGTCCCGAAACCGCTCGGCGCCTTTTTGGACGACATGCCTGGTCCTTCATATGGCGGCAATCGGGCAAAACGTCCAGTTCGAGGGGCGTTTCAAGCTTCTTGACCGTTATGCCAAAATGGCTGGTGATTATTACGTGTCGCGCACTTGTTTCGCCGGAAACGATTTGCTACACGCCGCGAGCCGGTCGGTTCCGGCTCTACCACGTGCGGTCGTGGCGGAATTGGTAGACGCGCAGCGTTGAGGTCGCTGTGGGGCAACCCGTGGAAGTTCGAGTCTTCTCGACCGCACCAATTTGATGCCCCAAGGGCAACGCCAAACTCGACACGCCTGCCGGTGATACCGGATTACTCCGGCAGTCCTGCTTTCCGAAGTGCTTCGACATACCTGGCGCGATCGTCCTGTCGACGAAATGGCGGCAACACATCCGCGAGATTCGAAAGGCGGAGCGCAGCATCGAATTCGCACAGGCGAGCGGTCATTTCCCGTGCTTCCGCAAGCCGCCCCGCAAGCGCATGACCTGCTGCCACCACGCGCATAGCGCTCGGGTAGTTCGGCTGCAGGCGCAACGATTTTCCCGCCCATGCGACGGCGTCATCGTAGTGGCCAGCACAGAAATGAGCGAGCCCGGTGTTGAACTGCCAGGCGAACAGGCGTGGATCCAGCGGGCTTAGGCGCATGGCAAGCGCGGCGTGCTCGATGGCCTCGTCTGGCTCGCCCAAGCAAGCCTTCACCCAGCTGCTGACGCCCAAGGCAATGGCCGAGTTCGGGCTGAGAGTGAGCGCACGGTCGATGCAGGCGGCACTGTCCTCCAGATCGCCGCCTACGTAGCCGAGGACGTATCCAGCGTAGGAGAGCACAATCGCATCGTCCCTCCCGAATTCGACTGCTCTTCTGGCCAGTCGAGTGGCTTCGGCAATCTCTTCCGCGCGGTTGACCATCCAGCCGTTACTCTTTCGCGTGGCGTAGCACCGCGCCGCCCGGGCATGGGCCAGAGCGAACTCCGGGTCACGCTCGATCGCCTTCATGAAGAGCCGCAAGGCATCGTCGATGACCAATCTGTCGGTGATCGTGCGGTCAAAGGCAGATAGCCCGCGGAGATAGTAGTCGTAAGCGTCGAGGCTCTCCGTCGGCTTGCGTTTGGCACGCTCGATCTCAGCCTCTTCCACTTTCGGTGTTATTGCGCCCACTATGCTGGACGTGACCTGATCCTGGAGATCGAACACATCCGCCAGAGTTCCGTCGAAGCGATCTGCCCAGAGGTGGGCACCTGTCGAAGTGTCGATGAGCTGCCCGGCAATGCGCAGGCGATCGCCCGCTCGGCGCACGCTGCCCTCAACCACGTAGCGCACGCCGAGTTCGCGCCCGATCTGCTTCACGTCCGCGGTTCGACCCTTGTAGGCGAAGCTCGAATTCCGCGCGATGACAAAGAGATGGCGGAAGCGAGCCAGCGCAGTGGTGATGTCCTCCACGACACCGTCCGCGAAATAGTCTTGCTCGGGGTCGCCGCTCAGGTTCTGAAAGGGCAGCACGGCGACTGACGGTTTCATCGGAAGCGGCGGCAGCGTTATCGCGGCCTCGCCGTTGGACTGCAGCACCGACGCAACCTCAAGATCCGCCTTGGTCTGCTGATACTCGACTCGTTCCCTTGATCGCAGCGAAGCTGCAAGGGAACCTGTCTGCGCCTCGGGTTCCACGCCCAGATGCTTTGTCAAGGCTGCTCGGCAAAGGTCGAACTGGCGCAGGGCTGCATTTTCGTGACCCCGATGTACATAGATCCGGATCAGCGCCCGATGGGCCTCTTCCGCGGTTGGGTCCGAAGCGAGCAGCCTTTCCGCAAGTCCTTCGCAGGCTGCCTCTTCCGCCGAGTCGGGTGCGAGCGGCGCGAGGCTCAGCCGTTCCACCAATTGCCGTGCTTTGCGTTGATATCTGCTCTGATGCGATCCAAACCACTCGCCCAGTTCGTCCGGGATGACTTCGCCGGCAAGGACGTCGCCGCGATAGAGGTCGGCAGCGGCGGCAAGATCAATGACTTGGCCTTGCTTGAGCTTCTGCTCGAAGACCCAGATATCCGCTTCGTCGGAACCAGCTGTCAGCGCGACGGATTCCTGGTCTCCCTCGATGTAGATGGCTGCATCGCTGCGCGTTGGAAACGGCCGCCTGATGTCGACAAGCGCCTGCCGTAGACTGTTGCGTGCCTGCGCGCCGTCCCGTCCCGGCCAAAAGACCTCGGAGAGCGGCTCTCGACTGAGTCCTCGGCGGCCTGCCAAGACCAGAGCAGCAAAAAGAAGCGAGGACTTGCGCGTGCTGAAGCGGACGGGCTGGTCGTCAAGGGAAATAACTTCGAGACCGCCAAGCAACCGAATGCGCACGATTGGCTCCAGACTTCGACCCCAGTGGGCTGGATAGCATTTCCGTCGGTCGATTTAACGCAGATTTAGCAGCGGCGGGCCGGTTTTTCTCTTTTTTTCGCGCGCGGCCGAACAGCCGCAAAGCACAGGCATGGCAAGCTCTGGCCGTAATCTGGAAATGGGAGGGCCAAAATGGCTCATACGGGAACTCGCGCCAGTCGCTATCCGAGGAAAGGTCGCCTCCTTAGGGCACTGCCGGAAAGCATAGCAGTAACGATCGCAGCTTTCAGAAACTGGCGGCGTACCGCTGCACGACGCAGAGCAATCGCAGGTCTGACCGTCGATCAGTTGAGGGACATCGGCCATCCAGTGGTCGATGCGCCTACGCTCGAAATCAAAGCGGGTCTGATCACGAACTTGATGTCGATGAGGTGAGATCGGGTGCGACACGTCACGGCGGTCGGCCTTCTCGAGGCTCGAAACGGCAGCGGCGGCGCGTCATTCAGACCACGCCGCCGTTTCGTTTGTTGACTAAGCTGTAAGCCCGAAAGCCGGCTCGATCGGAATCAGGCAGCCTTCTTCCGGGCCAGGGTATCGGCCACGACCTCGCCGAAGGACGATGGCGTCGGCACAATGGCGACGCCGGCCTCTTTCAGGATTTCGACCTTTTCCTGCGCCGATTCGCCGAAGGCCGAGATGATGGCGCCGGCATGGCCCATGCGCCGGCCTTTTGGCGCGGAAAGCCCGGCGATATAGGCGATCAGCGGCTTGCGCATGTTGTCGCGCGCCCAGATCGCTGCTTCCGCTTCCTGCGGTCCGCCGATCTCGCCGATCATCACCACGGCGTCGGTTTCGTCGTCCTGCTCGAACAGCTTCAGAATGTCCTTGAAAGACGAGCCGTTGATCGGATCGCCGCCGATGCCGACGCTGGTCGAGACGCCGATGCCAAGCGCCTTCATCTGCGAGGCGGCCTCATAGCCGAGCGTGCCCGAGCGCCCGACGATGCCGACGCGGCCGGGGAGATAGATGCTGCCCGGCATGATGCCCATCAGTGCCTGTCCGGGCGTAATCACCCCGGCGCAGTTAGGCCCGATCAGCCGCATGCGGTCCTCAAAACGGTAGCGGCGCATATAGCGCTTGACCTGCATCATGTCCTGCGAGGGAATGCCGTCGGTGATGCAGACGCACAGCTTAATGCCAGCATCTGCGGCTTCCATGATGGAGTCGGCGGCGAAAGGCGGCGGCACGAAGACGATGCTGGCCTCGGCGCGGGTTTCGCGAACGGCTCCCTTGACGGTGTTGAAAACGGGCAGGCCGAGATGCGTCTGCCCGCCCTTGCCGGGCGTCACGCCGCCGACGAGCTTGGTGCCATAGCGCTTCATGTCCTCGGCATGGAAGCTGCCGATCTTGCCGGTGAAGCCCTGGACGATGACCCGCGTACCGCGGTTGAGCAGGATTGCCATTTCGAACTCCCTCAGTTTGCTTTCTTGAGCGACACCGCGCGCCAGGCGGCGACGGCCTTTTCGGCGGCTTCCGCCAGCGTTTCGGCAACGATCACCGCCTCGCCGGAATCGGCCAGGATGCGGCGCCCTTCCTCGACCTTGGTGCCGGCAAGCCGCACCACCAATGGTACGTTGACGCCGACTTCGCGGATCGCCTTGATGACGCCCTCGGCGACCCAGTCGCATCGGTTGATGCCGGCGAAGATGTTGACCAGGATGGTCTCGACATTCTTGTCACCAAGCACGGCACGGAACGATTTCGCCACCCGCTCCGGCGAGGCGCCGCCGCCGATGTCCAGGAAGTTCGCCGGCTCGCCGCCGGCGATCTTGATCATGTCCATCGTTGCCATGGCGAGGCCGGCGCCGTTGATGATGCAGCCGATATTGCCATCGAGGCCGACATAGGAGAGGCCGCGGTCGCTGGCGAAGGTTTCGCGCGGGTCTTCCTGGCTCTTGTCGCGCAGTTCGGAGATTTCCGGCCGCCGGTACAACGCGTTCTCGTCGAACGACATCTTGGCGTCGAGCGCGACGAGGTTGCCATCGCGAGTCACCACCAGCGGATTGATCTCCAGCATCGAGGCATCGTAGTCGCGGAACACCTGGTAGCAGCTGAAGATGGTTTCGGTCGCCTTGCCGATCAGGCTCTGATCCAGGCCAAGCCCGAAGGCGATCTCTCGCGCCTGGAAGCGCTGCATGCCGACGCCGGGATCGACCGTGGTCCGGATGATGGAATCCGGCGCCCTCTCGACGATATCCTCGATCTCCATGCCGCCGGCGGCCGACGCCACAATCATGACGCGCTCCTCCTTCCGGTCGAGGACGAAGCCGACATACAGTTCCTGGGCGATGTCGACGGCTTCCTCGAGATAGAGCCGCGAAATCAGCTTGCCGCGCGGGCCGGTCTGCTGGGTCACCAGCTTGCGGCCGAGCATGGCTTCGGCCGCGTCGGAGATTTCCTCGTCATTGGCGCAGAGCTTGATGCCGCCGGCCTTGCCGCGGGCGCCGGAATGGACCTGCGCCTTCAGCACCCATTTGCCGCCGCCTATCTCGCGGGCGCGATAGGTCGCCTGCTCGGGGCTGTAGGCGAGGCCGCCGCGCGGGACGTGAACCCCGTGGCGGGCGAGCAGTTCCTTGGCCTGATACTCGTGGATGTCCATTTTTGTCCTCCCTAAGCAGTCAATGCGTAGCGACGCGTGATTGGCCGGCGCGTTCGATTGCTTCGTTGACCACCAATACGTTCCTCGCCATGCGCTCCGACGCGGCATCGATCATCTTGCCGTCGAGTGCGGCCGCTCCCTTGCCTTGCGCCTCGGCCTCCTTCAGCACTTCGAGGATGCGCCTGGCGCGGGTGACCTCCTTTTCCGGCGGGGAGAAGACGCTGTTGGCAAGCTCGATCTGCGAGGGGTGGATCGCCCATTTGCCTTCGATGCCAAGGGCAGCCGCGCGCTTGGCGCCGGCGATGTAACCTTCCGGATCGGAGAAATCGCCGAATGGTCCGTCAATGGCGCGCAGGCCGTAGGCCCTGCAGGCTACGGTCATCCGCGACAAAGCGAAATGCCACTGGTCGCCGGGATAGTCCGGGTTGAGCCCGCCAATGTTGACGGTGCGCGCCTTGCAGCTCGCGGCATAGTCGGCGACGCCGAAATGCATTGCCTCCAGGCGGCCTGGTGTCGCGGCGATCGCCTCGACATTGGCCATGCCGAGTGCCGTCTCGATGAGCGCTTCCAGGCCGACGCGTGTTTTGAAACCCTTGGCCATCTCGATCTGGTTGACCATGGCCTCGACCATGTAGAGGTCGGCCGGTACACCGACCTTCGGCACGAGGATCGTGTCCAGCCGATCGCCGGCCTGTTCCATCACGTCGACCACGTCGCGGTACATGTAGTGTGTGTCGAGGCCGTTGATGCGCACCGAAACGGTCTTGCCCTTGGCGCGCCAGTCGATGTCGTTGAGCGCCTGAATGATGTTCTTGCGGGCGCGTTCCTTGTCCGGCGGAGCCACCGCGTCCTCGATGTCGAGGAAGACGAAGTCGGCGGCGCTGTTCGCCGCCTTGTCGATCATCTCCGGACTTGAACCGGGAACCGCGAGTTCGCTGCGCTGCAGTCTCAGTTTCTTCAGATGGTTGATGGTGTGGCTCATGGTCGGCTCCCCCTCATGCGGCTTCGGCGACCGGCACTACGGCCGAGGCCCGAAAATGCTGGATGGCGGCGCCGACGCCGGAGCCCGGCGCCAGCCGCACACCGCAATCGAGGAGCGCCATTTCCGCCGCCGACAGCGAGGCGAGCACCATGACTTCGTTCAGCCAACCGAGATGGCCGATGCGGAAGACCTTGCCGAACACCTTGTTGAGACCGCCGCCGAGCGACGTCCGGTACGTCTGGTAGGCGCGCTTGACGATTTCGGCGCTGTCGATGCCTTCCGGCACGAGGATGGCGCTGACGGTGTCGGAGTGCCATTTCGGCGCCTTCGCGCAAAGCTTCAGGCCCCAGGCGTCGACCGCCTTGCGCACGCCTTCGGCGAGGCGATGGTGACGGACGAAGATGTTGTCGAGCCCTTCGTCGGCGATCAGATCGAGCGAGGTGCGCAGGCCGCGCAGCAGTTGTGTTGCCGGCGTGTAGGGGAAATAGCCGGCGTCGTTGGCGCGGATCATGTCCTCGAAGGAGAAGAAGCAGCGCTGGTGGGTGGCGCTCCTCGAAGCGACAAGGGCCTTCTTGCTGACCGACAGGAAGCCGAGGCCGGCAGGCAGCATGAAGCCTTTCTGCGAACCGCTGACGGCGCAGTCGACGCCCCATTCCTCCTGCCGAAAATCGATCGAGCCGATCGACGACACACCGTCGACAAAGAGCAGGGCAGGGTGATCAGCGGCGTCGAGCACGGCGCGACAGCCGGCGACGTCGCTGGTGACGCCAGTCGCGGTCTCGTTTTGCGTGCAGAAGACCGCTTTGATGCGATGCGCCTTGTCCGCATTCAACTTTTCCGCATAGAGGTCGAGCGGTACGCCGGTTCCCCATTCGCAGTCGATCACGTCCACCTCGAAACCGAGTCGCTCGGCCATGTCGACCCACAGATGCGAGAACTGGCCGAAGCGCGACATCAGCACGCGGTCGCCGGGGCTGAGAACATTGGTCATCGCCGCTTCCCAGGCGCCGGTGCCGGACGACGGATAGATGAAGACGCGGCCGGTCTCGTTCTTGAAGACCCGTCGGATGTCTTCAAACAGCGGCAACGTGAAATCAGGGAATGATCCGGCGCGCATATCCTCCATCGGGAGGTTCATCGCTTGCCGGACCTGCTCCGGGATGTTGGTGGGTCCTGGAATGAAAAGATGAGTGAACCCAGCCATGCGCGAACTCCTCCGAGTGCCAGAATTCGTGGCGAGTGCCAGAATTTGTGGAGTGAGTGTCGTTTCGGCGGCGCTGGGCAACAACACCTTGCCGGGTAAATTGTCGCCGCGCGCGGGTGGGCTCGACCTACCCGAAAGGCTGCCTGGGACTGCGGCGCCTCTCGCTCGAATAGAGCGCGACGGCCATCGCCCGGTTGCGGACATCCAGCTTGTCGTAAAGATTCTTGAGGTGGTACTTCACGGTATTTTCCGAGATACCGGTCCGTGTCGCGATCTGAAGATTGGTCCACCCGTCGGACAGCACCGCCAGCAGTTCGCGCTCACGAACAGTGAGCTGCGATAGCGGCGTGTCGTTGACCTTGTTGATGTCGATATAGGGGATGCAGATGCGGCCGTGCGCGACGGCCAGGATCGTGTCGAAGATGATCGGCGGATCGTCGAACTGGAAGCAGTAGCCCTGGGCGCCGAGCCGCACGCATTGCTTCAGGATGCCGATGTCGTGGTCATTGGAAAACACCGTGATGCGCACATCGAACTTGCGGCTCTGGACCTCGGCAAGGACATCGGCGCCATCCATGTCGGCGAGCTTCCAGCCGATGATGGCGACATCGAACTCGGCCTCCGCCGCCAGGTCCAGGAAATGCTTGCCGCTTTGTACGGAGGCCACAAGCTCGAAACGCCCGTCGCATTCCAGCATTTCGCGAAGCGCCGAAATGACGAGCGGATTGCGTTCGGCGACGACGACGCGGACGCGCCTCGCTTCGATTGCCTTTTTCGTTGTCTCCAGCTTTATCTTCAAGGGCGTCTGGTTGCTCTGGTTGCGGAGACAGGCGGATCCAAGTGTTCGCCTTGGAGCCTGTACCAGGACAATTCTGACCCAATCGCGCTGGGGTGCTCTTTCCCCAGCGACATGCGCTGTCGCGTGTCCTGAACGGAACCCTGCTGGTTTCTGACAGGATAGGCATTGTCAGGTTGAGCATACGCGATACTTTTCCTGGTGAAGCAGGTGAGATGGAAAAGCACCCATTTCGTTTGATATTCCGAGCGTTAGAGCGATAAGTTCTCAAATCGAATCGTGCCGACGTCCATCTCCGTCAGGACGCCGGATTTCCCAAAACCGGTTTCCACTTTTGGGTTCGATGCTCTAGACCTGATTTGCACCTTTTCCGGGATTGCGATGGCGGGAGGCGCTGGTGGAAGGCCAGGACGAACGGACGACCGGCGCCAGGGCCGCCGAAGAGCACCACGCCGACATCTATGGCGAGGACGGCGCCGTCCTTTCGTCCTTCCTTGCCCAGATCGGTGCCGCGATCGCCGATCGCGACACGCTCACGCTGAAGCGTGAAGTCGACGACCTGCACCAATCGGAACTCGGCGACCTGCTCGAGGCGCTGCACCCCGACCAGCGCCGTGCGCTGGTAGACCTCTTGGGCGCCGATTTCGACTTCTCAGCGCTGACCGAGGTCGATGAGGCGATCCGCATGGAGATCGTGGACAATCTGCCCAATGCGCAGATTGCCCAGGCGGTGCAGGAACTCGATTCCGACGACGCGGTCTACATTCTCGAGGATCTCGACCAGGAAGACCAGGACGAGATCCTGTCGCAACTGCCGTTCACCGAGCGGATCAGGCTGCGCCGCTCGCTCGATTACCCGGAAGAGACGGCCGGCCGCCGCATGCAGACGGAGTTCGTCGCGGTGCCGCCGTTCTGGACGATCGGCCAGACCATCGACTACATGCGCGAGGACAACAACCTTCCCGACCGCTTCAGCCAGATCTTCGTCATCGATCCGAGCTTCAAGCTGCTCGGCGCCATCGACCTCGATCAGATCCTGCGCACCAAGCGCTCGGTCAAGGTCGAGGAGGTCATGCACGAGACACGGCACGCCATTCCCGCCACCATGGACCAGGAAGAGGCGGCGCGGGAATTCGAGCAGTACGACCTTTTGTCGGCCGCCGTCGTCGACGAGAACGAACGGCTGGTCGGCGTGCTGACCATCGACGATGTCGTCGACGTCATCCAGCAGGAGGCCGAGGAAGATCTGATGCGCATGGGCGGCGTCGGCGACGAAGAGCTCTCCGACAGTATCTTTTCGACCTCGCGCTCGCGCGTTCCGTGGTTGCTGATCAACCTTTTGACCGCGTTCCTGGCGGCGTCGGTGATCAGCCTGTTCGACCGCACGATCGAACATATCGTGGCACTGGCGGTGCTGATGCCGATCGTCGCCGGCATGGGCGGCAATGCCGGCTCGCAGACCATGACCGTCACCGTGCGGGCGCTGGCGACCAAGGATCTCGACATCTACAACGCCAGCCGCATCATTCGCCGCGAGATGGGGGTTGGCTTCATCAACGGCATTATCTTCGCCATCCTGATCGGCATCGTTGCGGCAGCCTGGTTCCGTGATCCCAATCTGGGCGGCATCATCGCAGCGGCGATGATCATCAACATGTTCGTGGCTGCGCTCGCCGGCATCCTGATCCCGCTGCTGCTCGACCGTTTCAAGGTCGACCCGGCGGTTGCTTCGGCTGTCTTCGTCACCACGGTCACGGATGTCGTCGGCTTCTTTGCGTTTCTCGGCATTGCCACATGGTGGTTCGGTGTACCCTAAAGGTACAGTCGTGCCTCAATTGACTTTTACGTAAACGCCGTGCGAGGCTTGGGCGGGGCGCCTTGTCGATTCCGGCATGGCATGGGTTTGGTTCGGGACAGAAGGGCGACGCCGCAGGGCGATCGCTCGGGATTCCGGCGTGCGGGAGTGACTATGCGGGAATATTATTCGATCACCGAGTTGACTCGCGAGTTCGACGTATCGACGCGGACGCTGCGCTTCTATGAGGATGAGGGGCTGGTGCAGCCGGTGCGGCGTGGCCGCACGCGGCTGTTTCGCCCGTCCGATCGCCACCTCATCCGGCAGATCATGCGTGGCAAGAGGCTCGGCTTCTCGATCAACGAGATCCGCGAAATCATCCAGATGTACAAGGAGCCGCCCGGCGAGGTCGGTCAACTCAAGCTGATGATCAAGCGCATCGAGGAAAAGCGCGAGGATCTCAGGCAGAAGCGCCGCGACCTCGAAGAGACGCTGGCCGAGCTCGACCAGGCCGAAGAATCCTGCGTCGAGCGGCTGGTGGAACTCGGCGTCAACACCTGAACGGCCGATGATCGCGGCCGTTCCAGGCAAGTCTGCGTCTTCTCACAGGGCGAGCGAAACAACCGCGCAGCCATAGGCTTCGAGTTCAATCGCGCCGCCAACCGGCCGGCCCGTCAAGAGATCGATGCCCGGCGGTACGTTCGGGACGGTGATGGAAGTATCCCTGGTATTCAAAACGAACATCAGTTGACGGTCGTCGGTTTCGCGCATGGACACCTCCACCCCGGCCGGCAGTTCGGGCAGCAAGGGCACCACGCCGGCCTTGGCCAGCACGACATCGGCGATTGCTTCGGCAAGCTCGGGCGTCAGATAGGTGCCGACATAGACGACGCGACCCTGGCCGAGTTGGCGAGAGGTGATGGCCGGCTGTCCGGCGCAAAAACGGTTCGACCATGTGCCCAGCACCTCGGCGTCCGGCGCGACCTCGAGCAGTTCGTAGAGGTGGGCTGCCTCGAACTGCCTGTTGCCCAGGGTGAAGCGATATTTGCGCTCCGCCGACGAGGACGGCAATGGTGACGGAGGCACGTAGGCGCCCATCGCGGCCTGCCGGAACAGGGGGAACAGCCCGGTGCCGCCCTCCGGAACCAGGCGGCCGAATTCAACAACCCCGACGCCGCTCAACGCCGACAGGGCGCTTCCAGGCGCCTGCTCGGGGATAATGTGGTTGTTATCGTCCCTGGTCCCGCTCAGCGCCGACAGGATCAGCGTGCCGCCATTGCGGACAAACGCTTCGACGGCGTCGTTCCATTGATCCTTCCACATCACCCAGTGCGGAACATAGAGCGCCTTGAGCCGTGACAGATCGTCCTCGGGGTGAATGAAGCCGCAGGCTATGCCTTTCTGGTAGCAGTAGCGGTGCAGAAGCGTGGCGTCGTCGAGCGGGCTTGGCAAGCCTATAGGATAGGTCTTGTGCGCTTCCTGGTTGTCGAAGTCGGCGCCGGCAATGCCGATGTCCATGCGCACGACCGTGCCAAGGATCTGGTCCTTGATGTCGGCGATCTCATGGAAGAAACGGCTCGCCTCGTCATAGCGGCGGCGCGGCACATCGTCGTGATCGATGACACCCATCCAGTAGATCTCAGCGCCGAAATGGGCAGGACGCCAGCGGAAAAACATGATGCCGTCGGCGCCGCGCGCCACGGATGTCATCGCCATGCGGCGCATCTCTCCCGGCTCGGGCGTCATCGTTGAAAAACCCGGCTGGCTGCCGAAGCCGGAGGCCTGCTCGGGCACAATGAAATTGCCGGTATAGGAGCGGCAGATGTCGAGGTGGAGCGCCTGTGTGGCCGCATGGCCGCCCGTGCGCCGCATTTCGTCATACAGCATCGGGTAGATGTCGAAGCCGATGAAGTCGAGATCCTGTCCGAACTGGCCGCGGAAATCGATGTCGGCGAGCTGGCCAAGATTGTGAAAGATGAACCAGTCCGGATTGGTGGCACGCAGGATCTGGACCTGGTCGTGCTGGAACGCCGCTGTCGCGGCGGCCAGGAACCGGTGATAGTCCTGCACATGCCCAGGGCTAGGATAGGACGGCATCAGCGGGCGCGGCAGGTCGATCTGCGAGAAATCGTCGTAGGCTGTCGCCCAGAAATGGCCGCCCCAGGCGAAATTCAGCGCGCCGATCGCACCGTATTTGTGCTGGAGGAATTTCTGGAATTCCAGCCGTGTCGCCGGCGCGAACGATTCTGAAACGGTCGTGTTGAGCTCGTTGTCGGTCTGCCAGCCAATGATGCGAGGATTGTTCCTGTAATGCTCGGCCATGGCTCGCGTGATGCGCCGGCTGTGAGCCCGAAACACCGGACTGGTCGTGTCGGCGTGCTGACGCGATCCGTGGCTTGTCGGGCGGCCGTTGACGTCGACCCGCAACACCTCCGGATAATTGACTGTCAGCCAGCGCGGCGGTGTCGCGGTTGGCGTGCACAGGATGGTGTCGATCCCTGCCGCGCCAAGGACATCGATCGCCCTGTCGAAAAGCGCGAAGTCGAACTTGCCCTCGTATGGTTCGAAAATATGCCAGGCGAATTCACCCAGCCGCACCGTGTTGACGCCGGCCGCAACCATGCGCTCGGCATCGCGCCGCCAGCTGCTTTCATCGACATGTTCGGGATAATGCGGCGCACCCATCAGGAAGCGGTCGAGATTGAGTGGTCGCCATACGGAAAGTGGGGCGGGCGTCTTGCGATGCATGCGAATGATACTTTCGGATTGAAGGTCAGATCGAGATGACAGGCTTCTTCGGCGTGATCGTCTGGCCATCCGGCCCGAAGAGGTAGGCGTCACCGATGTCGAAGCCGATGTTCAACCGGGTGCCGATGCCAGCTGGAGAAATCTTGTTGAGCTGGACCGCGAAATTGCCGGTGCCACTGTCGGAATTGGTCGTCTGAAGCGGGGATGCGTCGAGGTAGAGAACGGTCTCCCGCCCGAGATGTTCGGCGAGCCGCACCTGGCCTGGAAAGGATATCAGGCCGGTACCCTCTGCCTCGACAACATGAAGATGTTCCGGCCGGACGCCGACTGTCGCCGTATCTCCGGCGGAGAGCCGGGACACGTCGATGCCGGTCATGGCAAACGCCGGCATGCCGGTGGCTGCCAGCGTGACGCCGGTCGCGTCGGCTGTCTCCACCGTCATTTCGATGAAGTTCATGCGTGGCGCGCCGAGAAAGCCAGCGACGAAAATGTTCGCTGGGTTGGCGTAGAGTTCGAGAGGGGAGCCGACCTGTTCGACCTGGCCCTTGTTCAGCACGACGATGCGATCCGCCATGGTCATGGCTTCGACCTGGTCGTGGGTGACATAGATCATGGTTGATCCGAGCTGCGCGTGAAGACCTGAAAGCTCCACCCGCATCTGGGTGCGCAACGCGGCGTCGAGGTTGGACAAGGGTTCGTCGAACAGAAAGACTTCGGGCGAGCGTGTGATGGCACGGCCGATCGCGACGCGCTGGCGCTGGCCGCCCGACAGCTGTTTTGGACGCTTTGCGAGTTGCTCTTCGAGGCGAAGGATCTGCGCGGCGCGCTTGACGGCAGCATCGATCTCGGCCTTTGGCCGGTTGGCCATGCGCAGGCCGAAACCCATGTTTTCCGCCACCGTCATATGCGGATAGAGCGCATAGGACTGGAACACCATCGCAATGCCGCGGTCGCCGGGCTCTTCCCTGGTGACATCGCGGCCGTTGATGACGATCTGGCCGGAGTTGATGCTCTCAAGGCCGGCGATCGTCTTCAGCAAGGTCGATTTTCCGCATCCGGAAGGCCCGACCATGACGACGAACTCGCCCTTTTCGATCTGAAGGTCGATCGTCTTCAGGGCGTGGTAGCCGGCATAGTGCTTGTCGACCTTGCGCAATTCCACGCTGCTCATGACGAGGCGCCTTTCGATGTTTTCTGGATGCGTCCAGGTGCTTGAGACATCATCCCTTGACCGCTCCCATGGTGAGGCCGGTGATGAAATGCTTCTGCATCAGGAAGAACATGACGACCGGCGGCAACGCGACGAAGATCGTTGCCGCTGCAACGATGTTCCAGGCGGACGTCCATTCGCCGCGCAGATTGTTCAGTCCGGCCGTGACAGGTTTGACCGCGTCGCTCTGGGTCAGGACGATCGCCCAGAAATAGTCGTTCCAGACGAAAGTGAAGGTGAGGATTGCCAATGCCGCCAGCGCCGGCCGCACCAGAGGAACCACGACATGGCGTAATATCTGGAATGGCGATGCGCCTTCGGCACGCGCTGCCTGGAACAGTTCGCTGGGCAAGGCGGCGATGAAATTGCGCATGAAAAGCGTCGCGAAGCCGGTCTGGAAGGCAATGTGGAATACGATCAGCGCATAGATGGTGTCGTAGAGGCCGAGCCTCACCATCAGGTCGCGCACCGGGATCATCATGATCTGAGCCGGCAGGAAATTGCCGCCGACGAAAAGTGCGAAGACAAGGTTGGAACCGCGAAACGGATACCGTGACAGCACGAAGCCGGTCAACGTCGACATGACAAGGACACCGATGACCGCCGGAATGGTGATCAGCAGGCTGTTGAAGAAGAAGCGCAGCATCGCGGTCTGCTGGAACACCGCCGTGTAGTTCTCGATCAGGCTGAATTTCTGCGGCCAGCCCCAGTAATTGCCCGCCATCAATTCCTCACTGGAGCGGATCGACGTCAGCATGACGGCAAGCAGTGGCAGCAGCCAAAGTGCGACGACAAGGATCACGCCGCCGACATAAAGCGCACGCTTGATCTTGGCGTCTTCCGGAATGGGGCGCGGATACATCAGGCGTTGCTCCGTTCGGCTTTGATGAGGCCACGCAGATACCAGGCGATAAAGGCGGTCATGATCACGAAGAGAACCGTGGCGATCGCAGCGCCATAGCCGAAGCGATAGGAAAAGATCGATTCCTCGTACATCTGGTAGGCGAGCACCGTTGAGGAGCCATAGGGGCCGCCGGTGGTCATCACCGCGACCATGTCGAAGGAGCGCAGCGCGCCGATCACCGTCACCGCGACCGCTATGAACCCGACTTGCGAGAGTTGCGGCAGGATGACGTGGCGCAGCATGCGCCAACCGCGGGCGCCGTCGACGCGGCCGGCTCCGATCAGGTCCTCGTCGAGGTTGTTCAGCCCCGCCAGGAACAGCACCATGCAAAAGGCGATCTGCGGCCAAAGGCCCGCGGCCGCAACCGCGAAAGTGACGAAATTCTCGTCGGAAAGCAGCGCTGGCGCGGTCCCGCCGAAAAGGCCGAAAATGAGCTGCAGCAGGCCATAATTGGGATCGTAGACCCAGCCGAAGACGACGCCCACTGTCACTGTCGCCAGCACCAGGGGGACGAAGAACAGCGACTTCAGGATGCGCATGCCGCGGATCTGCTGGTTGACGATCAGCGCAAGCGCGAGGCCGGCCGGCGGTGCCAGCATGAACATCAGCAACCAGATGACGTTGTTCTTCAGCGAGACGTAGAATTGCGGGTCTTCAGCCAGTTCGACATAGTTGGCGATACCGACCCAGGTCTTGGCGCCCATTCCATCCCATTCGTGCAGCGAGATCCAGATCGTCTCGACAGAGGCGGCGAGGATCACCGCGCTGAACAGGATGAGGCCCGGCAGAAGGAACAAAACCGGTGTCAACCAGTGACGATTTCGGCGCCAGAAGCGGGACATGAAAATTCATCCAAAAGGGACGGGAGCCGCCGGGCAGGGCGGCGTCCCGTCAAGTCCGGGAGGACCAAAGCGGCGTTCGAATGTATCGCGTTGTCCCAAAGCCGCCGCGTGCTTCGGGCATGTCAGCCGAAAATTCTCTTTCGGGTCTTTTCCAGCCGTTCGAGGATCTGATCGCGCCGTTCGGGCTTGACCATGAACTCCTGAAGCCCGGTCATGCCTTCCTGGGCCATGTCCGGATCGGTGTCTCGATCGTAGTATTGCGACGTGCCGACCACCTTCTTCAGCTCTTCGACGGCGGCGTTGACCAGCGGGTCGCTACTAGGCGGGCAGTCGTTGCGCGGCGGAATGGCTCCCTCGGCGGCCAGGAAGGCTCCCAGATTTTCCGACTTGTAGAAATAGGCCAGGAAGTCGCGCGCGCCTTGCTTGTTTTTCGCATTGGCGGGAACATGGACGGAGTTGACCGAAAAATCCTCATATCGAGCGACGCCGGGGACGATTTCGGGAAATGGCGCGTAGGCGAGCTGCGGCAGGTCTGCTTCGGAGAAGGCCGACCTGACGAAGCCGCCGAGGTCCATCATGGCGGCTTTCTTTTGCGCCAGGGCGGCGCCGGCCTGCTCCCAACCAAAGGAACTGTGGTTCGGCGAGAAGAAACCGGCCTTGATCAGATCGTTCCATTTGTCGAAGACGGGCGTCAGCATCGGATCGGTGTACTGGACCTTGCCGTCCATCAGCGCGATGTGCTTGTCGAGACCATTGATGCGCAGGTTCATATGGTCGAACCAGCCGCCCGCCGGCCAAAGTTCCTTGGTGCCCATGCTCATCGGGATCATGCTCGCGGATTTGGCGGCCTCGCCGAAGGCGAGAAAGTCATTCCAGGTCTTCGGCGGTGTCCATTTGTGGTCCGCAAAGACGTCCTTGCGATAGAACAGGCCCCAAAGCAGACCGCCCATCGGCAGGCCATACTGCTTGTCGCCGACCGTGACCGCATTTGTCGTCGCGCCAAGCACGCTCTTGTAGTTCTCGCGGGCGAACAGATCGGAGATGTCGTCAAACAAGCCCTTGGTGACAAAGGCCTTCATGCGGTTGCCGGAGAACCAGAAGCAAATGTCGGGGGCGCCAACGACGAGGTAGCTGCGGATCGCCGTCTTATGGGTTTCGTGATCCATATTGTTGATGACGATCTTGGCGCCGGACTTCGCCTCATATTCGGATGCGAGCCGTTGCAGGATGTCACGTTGCCCGACATTGCTGAGATTGGAAATGATGGCGATTTCCTGCGACTGCGCCAAAGCCGGCAGGCAAAGCCCTCCCGTGGCGGATGCGGCAAGAGCTGCACCCGTGCCCTTGAGGAAGCGGCGCCTTGTCGTGGACAGATCTGTAACGGCGATGGCCATGGCTTTTATCTCCTCCCTGAGAACAGCCGGATTCCAATTGAACCGAGGGGAGTCGTAGCGTATGCAGGGGAAGTCGGTCAATACTTAATTTACAAAATTAATAATGAGGTTCGGATGAGACTCAAAGGTGACCAGCAGACCTCGCGTTCGATCAATCGTCGACTGATCCTCAACCTGCTGCGAAGGGAAGGGGCGATCAGCCGGGCCGAGATTGCGGCGATCACCGGACTGAGCCCGGCGGCGGTGACGTTCGTCGTCACGGACCTGTTGAACGAGAACATCCTGGTCGAAGGAGAAGCCAGCATCGGAGCGCCGGGGCGCCGGCCCATTCCGATCAACATCAATTATGCGGGCCACCTGGTTGTCGGGTTCAAGCTGATGCTCGGTGCGATCGATTGTGTGCTGACCGACCTCGCAACGACTCCCCTTGTCTCCAAACGGGTCATGCTGCCTGATCAGTCGCCACAAAGCACGGTAGAAGCCTGCGCCGCCGCCGTCAGCCAGTTGCTGGCCGATTGCGCGGCACCAACCGGCGCGCAGCTTGGCGGTATCGGCATCGCCGTGCCCGGGGTGATCGACAATGGCGTCTGCCGGCTTAGTCACCGGTTCAACTGGATCGACGTGCCGATAGCGGGCATGCTCGCCGACCTGGTGAATGTGCCCGTGTGGGCCGACGATGACACCAACGCTTTCGCGCTCGCCCAGCAATTGTTCGGCCTCGGCCGGCATCACCGCACGGTCGGCGCGCTGGCCATCGGCGCCGGCATCAGTTGCGCGGTGGTAATCGACGGTTCGGTCCATCACGGCGCGAGCGGGGCGGCAGGCAAGATGGGCCACTCGATCTACGATCCGAACGGACCACTATGCGAATGCGGCCGCCACGGCTGTCTTCAGACATTTTTTTCAGAGCCGGCATTGGTCAAGCGGTGGCGTGAAGCGAAGGGCCTTCCGGGCGATGTCGACCGCTACGACATGCTCGAAGCGGCCCAGGCGGGCGACGAGACAGCCGTGAATTTGTTGCGCGACGCGGGCGAGGGCATCGGCAGATTTTTGGGCAATTTCTGCAACATCGTCGATCCGGAAGTGATTGTCGGCGGCGGCGAAGCAGTCAGCTTCGGCGACTACCTCTTCGGGCCCATGCGCGAAGCACTTGGGCGTTACGCCGTGTGGGCTCCACCGCCGATTACGCCGGACTGGGCAGACGATTCCTGGGCGCGGGGCGCCGCCGCGCTCGCTACCCAGCGGCTGTTTGATTTCGAAAGCAGGCCTGGAGAAGTCGCCGCCATATAGTCAACATCTCGAATTCCGACGCCCGCGGTGAGGCTTGCTCAAATCCAGCGTCGCACGCGTTTCGCGTAGTCGCGGTATTTCTTGCCGAACTTCGCCGCCAGCACCTTTTCCTCGCTCTCGATGGCCATCTTCTGCGTGGCGAAGGCCGCGATGAACGCCAGCGGGAGGAACCACGCTATCCCCGAGACAAGGGCGACGCCGATCAACAGCAGCGTATTGGCCAGATAGATCGGATTGCGGGTGATGCCGAAGGGACCTGACGTGACCAGGTGATCGGGCACCGCGTTGGGGTTGAGCGTGGTCTTGGCCCGGATCATGGTGCGGATCGCGGTGAGCCAGAGTGCGGCGACGGCGAACAGGGCCACCCAGCCGGCCGCGAAAAGAATATCGCCCAGGAGGTCGCCGATCCAGGGCAGGGGGTAGAGCAGGCCAAGGGCAATGCTGATGGCGATGGCGGCCATGTAGATCAGCGGCGGCCACGGTATGAGCCCCTGCTTCGGCTGGTTCTCGGTCATTTGACCCCTTCCTCCATCAACTTGCTGTCGGTTTTGGCGGTACACATGCCGGCGAGATCGGACAGGTGTGCCTTCCATTCCGCAGTCTGGTCGTTGTTGTAGAGCCGATCAAGCGTGGCCTCGCCCTCGAGCGTATCGAGCATGCAGACACAGTAGCTCGAACAGAACTCGGTGTCGCGCGACTGCTCGCAGGACAGCTGGCAGGTTTTCAGGAAGTTCACCTGCGGCGTTTCGACCTGTGCCGGCATGATCTGCGAGAACAGCCACACGCAGCCGATCAGCAGCGGCTGATGGATCAGGTAGAAGGCCAGGCCGTGCCGGCCGATGAAGACCAGCGGGTTGGCCCAGCGGCCGGACTTGAGGTTCGCCAGCCACGTCAAGACACCCGCGCCCGCGGCAAGCTTTGTGACGCCGATGCCTATAAGCACGGCGCCGAACCACGGAAACAGCGGAACGTAGTCATTGGAACGCGGATTGATCGCCGACAGGCCGACCCACCACAACCATGGATGGTCGAAAGCCTCGAAGCGCCAATAGACCGGAATGGCAATGACCAACGCAGCAACCGCCAGCGTCAACAAAGCCGGCAGACGCAGGAAGGCGAGGCCCAGCAGGCTGGCGAGCGCGATCTCATGCAATATGCCAAAGAAGATGAAGCCGTCCGGGGTGGCGATGCGGGTGATGATCGAAATCGCGATCGCGGCTCCGGCGACCATGGCGAAACGCTTCCAGAAGCCGTTCCAGCGGATTTTCTTGCCATGGGCGAGGTACAGGCTGACGCCGACCAGGAACAGGAAGGTCGAGGCGATGCAGCGCGCGTAGATCTTCCACCAGCCGAAAGCGGTCAGGCCGGGATCGGTGTAGCCGAAGAATTCCAGATCCCAGGTGAAATGGTAGCTCGCCATGGCGATCAGCGCGATGCCGCGCACGATGTCGATGGCGACGATGCGCCTTGGTCGATCCTGAACGGGTGCGGTCGGCGTTTGGATGCTCATGGTCTCGCATTCTGATTCAGCCCCGCAAAACGACTATCACGGTTGCCCCAGACAAAAGAAGGCCAGCAGCTTTGCCATGAACAGTGCCGTGGATGCCGGATCAGGCGCCGCATTAGGCCAGGGCCGGGAAGCCTTTGGCCGACTTCGCTTTTTGCCGGGTACGCGTCGGTTTCCTCTTATTGGCGCAAAGATCGCCACGGCAGATTTGGTCCGATAGATTCTGCTTTGGGGAAGCAATGTCCACCCATGTGCGCCATCCGATCTGGCTTCCGGCCCTAAAGGCCGCGGACGCGCGCACCTTCGCCTCGCTTTATGCAGTCGAATCCTTCGCCCGCGCCACGGTGTCGAGCGTCATCCCGATCCAGGCCTACGAGATACTGCACAACGAGCAGATCGTCTCGATCCTCTACACCGTCGTGGCGATGCTCGGCCTGTCGGTGACATTGTTCATGCCGATGCTGATCCGCCGCTTTGCGCGGCGCTGGGTCTACACAGCAGGCGCCTGCCTGCTGGCCATCGGCTCGCTGTTCTTCGTCACCTACACGCTTGCCGGGCAACTGGCCGGCATGCTGTGCCGTGTGATGGGCGCCAGCGCGCTGTCGATCACGCTCAACCTCTACATCATGGACCACATCCGCAAGACCGATTTCATGCAGGCCGAATCGCTGCGCATGGCATGGTCGATGTTGGCCTGGACCGGCGGGCCAACGCTCGGCATCTTCCTCTACACACGCTTCGGTATCTATGCCGCGCATGGCGCGGTCGCGATCTTCGCCCTGGCCCTGCTGGCGCTGTTCTGGACCTACCGGCTCGGCGACAATCCGTCGATCCGTCCGGGCAAGACACGCCCGGTCAATCCGCTCGCCAATATCGGCCGCTTCGTCGCGCAGCCCAGGCTGCGGCTGGCCTGGCTGATCGCTTTCGGCCGCTCCTGTTTCTGGACGACGTTCTTCGTCTATGGGCCGCTGTTCATGGTGATCACCGGCGAGGGCAAGCTGGCAGGTGGCTTGCTGGTTTCGGCCGGCAACGCACTGCTGTTCATGGCCATCTTCTGGGGCAAGGCAGGAAAGCGCTTCGGCGGCCGCAGGACCATGACATTTGCCTATTTCGCCATGTCGGCCATGCTGTTGGCGGCGGGCTTCGTCGGCGAAACCGTGCCGCTGCTCACCGGCGCCTTCCTGCTTGGCGGCGCGTTCTTCACCATCGCGCTCGACGCACTCGGCTCGACCGCGTTCATGCGCTCGGTGCGCTCCTATGAAAGATCGCAGATGGCGGCGGTCTACCGCACCTATCTCGATTTTTCCGAATTGACGCCGCCGCTGGTTTATTCGGTGGTGCTGGCCTTCTTCGGCCTGGGCTCGGTGTTCGTCACGCTCGGCCTGCTGGCGGCGGTTTGCGGGTTTGTGACCTGGCGCTATCTGCCGAAATCGCTGTGATGTTCAGGGCTTGGGCGGAAGAGCCGCGTGCCGCCCGCGCACCCAATTGTGGAAGTGGTGCAGGTCGTATTCCTCGGGCATCAGCACACCGGCCGCGTGGCGCATCGAGCGCAGGCCTCTCTGGTTGACCTCGCAGATCGTTGCGTCCTCCTCCAGTACCTGGGTGCCGAAGGCGACGATGTTGTCGATGTCGGTCGCGGCGAGCGCCTCGGGCGCAAACAGCCATTCCGCGACAAGCTCGGTCTGTTCGGGGCCGAGCGGTACCAGCCTTACCGTTCTGACATAGTCGACATGGCCGACGATGAACATCGACGGCAGGTTGGTGGCGTAGGTCTGGCCCGCAGTGCGCTCGGCAGGTGTCAGGCTCGAGAAGACCGGCCCGTGCGCCTGGCCGTCGCGCGACCATGTCTCGGCGCCGGCACGCAGGCCGCCGGAAAACTCCGGCGCGTCATTGTCGGTGTGGCGAACCCATTCGGGGTCGTCGTGCCGGCTCATCAGGCCGCGGCCATAGATCGGCACCAGCCGCGACAGGTCCTTGTGAACACCAGGGCAATGCAGGCACTCGTTGAAGTTTTCCCAAAAGACCTTCCAGTTGCAGTGCATCACCTTGCGCAGCACATGGCCGCTCACCAGCGTCTCCAGCGGCCAATTGCCGAGATCGCCGGAGGCGGGATCGAAGGATGCCTGCGCCGAACCGGTCGCGTCCTCCTGCAGATTGACGAAGACAAAGCCGCGCCACACCGAGAGTGCTACCCGATAAAGCGGGTGGTCGGCCTTGTCGAAGCCTTCCGGCAGTGATTTCGACGGCACGCGCACGAGGTCGCCACGCAACGAGTAGGACCAGGCGTGGTAGGGGCAGGTGATCAGCCGCGCCTTCAGCCGGCCTTCGCTCTCCTGGCAAAGCTGCGAACCGCGATGGCGGCAGGTGTTGTGGAAGGCGCGCAGCTCGCCGGTCTCGTCTCGCAGCACGACGATGTCTTGCGTGCCGATGCGGAATCTGCGGAAAGCCAGTGGTTGCGCGAGGTCGGCCTCGCGGCAGACCAGCAGCCAACTTCTGTACCAGATGGCGTCGAGATCGTTTTGGTAGCTGCCTGCATCCCAATAGGCCGATGAAGGCAGCGTCGCTTCCGCCCGGGTTAGGCCGTTGTAGGGATCGCGCTCGCTGGCAATGGGCTGCATGGCTGGCTTCCTATCAAGATGCCAGCCGACACCCGGCCAGGAAAATTGTCAATTGCGGGCACCTGTGGCCGTTGTCTGGCACGACGCATTCGCGATGGTTGCCGGCGGAATTTGGTTTGCTGGAGGCGAGGATTCTGCCTATAGTCGCTGATGTCGTCGGTTCCATTTTGGAGCCAAGAGGGAATGCGGTGAGGGCGAGTTTCGCCCAATGCCGTGGCTGCCCCCGCAACTGTGTGCGGTAGTCCTCTCCATATGCCACTGAAGATTTCTTCTTCGGGAAGGTGGGGAAGGGCGCTGATCCGCGAGCCAGGAGACCTGCCGGCGACAGGAAACTGACTTCGATGCCCTCGGGTGGAGGGCGAAAGGACAAGACATGACTACCGCTTCTGTCTCCCTCGGCGCCTCCGTCTCCTCGCAGTCGCGCTTCATGCAGCTCGCGCTTGCTGCGTTTCTCGGCATTTTCGTGATGGGCTTTGTCGGCTTCTCGCATATCGATGCGGTCCACAATGCGGCTCACGACTATCGCCATTCGATGGCGTTTCCCTGCCACTGACGAGGATCTGACATCATGAACCTGTTTCGCAACGTCGTGTTCATCGCGGCGATCGCAGGGCTCGTGGCCGGTGTCGTTCTTGCCTGCCTGCAGGCCTACGCCACCGTGCCGCTGATCCTGAAGGCGGAAGTCTACGAACAGGCCGGCGGCGGGCATCACCATGACCATGCCGCTCCGGCCTCAACGGATAGCAGTGCCATGAGCACAGCCGCTCCGTCGGGAAATGCCATGAGCTCTGCCGCTCCGGCAGCGGAAGTCGCCCCGGCCGCCGAAGACGAGGGCTGGGCGCCGGCCGACGGTTTTGAGCGTTTCGCTTTCAGCATGCTTGCCAATATCGTCACCGGCATCGGCTTCGCGCTGATCCTGGTTGCAGTCTCCGAATTCGCCGGCGGTATCGGTGGCTGGCGGCAGGGCGTCTTTTGGGGCCTGGCCGGCTTTGCCGTGTTCACGCTGGCACCGGGTCTTGGCCTGCCGCCGGAACTGCCGGCCATGCCCGCGGCCGATCTGACCGAGCGCCAGATCTGGTGGTGGGCGACCGTAGCGATGACCGCGGCCGGGCTCGGCCTGATCGCCTTCCGCAAGTCGCTGCCGCTGGCGATCCTGGCCGTGGCCTTGATCGTCGCGCCGCACATCGTCGGCGCGCCGCAGCCCGGCAGTTACGAGACGGCGATTCCGGAAGGGTTGCATCACCAATTCGTGGTGGCGGTGACAGTGACCAATCTGGTGTTCTGGCTGGTGCTCGGCGCGGTCGTCGGCGTGGTGCATGGCCGCTTTACCGGTACGGCGACCAGCCTGCGCGACAGCTTTGCCTGACAGCAAGGCACTGACCTTCCTCATCGGCGGTGGGGGGGGCGGGGCGCGGCGGGCCCGCCGCCAAAAGGAGCCCGGGGGGGGGGCGCGCGGGGCCGCGTTTAGCCCCCCCCCACCCCAAGGCGGCGCGCGGCGGGGGGCG